>NZ_LR736304.1:0-35535 GCF_902652675.1 Bartonella refiksaydamii | reverse complement strand
GTTTTAGCGGTCCCGTGCGGCGTTTACGGACTTGTTACACTTGTAAAGAAGAAGCTCTGGCTGCTGCTGCCTCAGAATCAGACCGATTATGCCGTGCTGTAGGCAGTGGTTCTTTGTCCCTTGCGGGGCGTCCAGAAATCATGGCCGACCAACCTCTTTTATTGCAAGGGTTTCGTGGGCAAATCAATGGACCATGGAAAGCCGCAACCGTCACCCACCGCTATGACAAGCAAAGCGGTTACACAACAGAAATCACCTTAGAGGCACCAAACAAGGGAAAAGAAAACAGCGAAGAATAGAGGCTGTTAGGAACAGATCATAAAAGAGGCTTTAAATACCCTTTGAAAGGTCTTTGAAGATCCTTTGAGAACCCCTTAAAAATCCTTTGAAAAAAAATAAATTGGTACAAAACCTAGTGTCAAAATATACAAAACCCGCTGGCAAGCTACAATGATATCTGCCTTTTTTGGTTTGTTTGCGAAAGATAGGCAATTGCTTTTTCAATACGCTGCAAGCTTTCATCTATTTCTTCTTCCTTGATAATAAGGGGAGGCAATAACCGCACTACATTGTTATTGGCAGCAACACTTAGAACATATTCCCTTTCCAAGGCACTGACGACAACATCTGAGGGAACGACGCACTGAATGCCTACCATAAGGCCCACCCCCTGAATTGCACAGATAATATCAGGATAGGCATTGAGAATGGTCGAAAGTCCACTTTTTAGCTTATCCCCCATATGTTGAACATGATGAAGAAAGCCCGGCTCTAATATGATATCAAGAACACTGTTGCCTACAGCCATCCCAAGAAGATTACCGCCAAATGTTGAGCCATGGGTTCCTAGTATCATACTTTTTGCAGCTTTATCTGTTGCAAGACAAGCTCCCAACGGAAATCCACCACCTAGCCCTTTTGCAAGGGTAAGAATATCAGGTGTGATACCACTCCACTCATAAGCAAAAAATTTTCCCGTTCGTCCAATACCCGTTTGAACTTCATCCAAAATTAATAATAGATTATTATCATCGCATATTTTGCGCAAAAATCTTAAAGTTTCATGAGAGACCGTTCGTATTCCTCCTTCGCCTTGAATGGGTTCAATAAGAATAGCTGCGGTATTTTTATTGATAGCATTACGTAAAGCGCTTTTATCACAAAAAGGAACTTGAATAAATCCACCAGTTCTGGGACCAAAACCCTCAAGATATTTTTCGTGCCCCGTAGCAGCAAGTGTTGCAAGTGTGCGTCCATGAAATGCACCTTCAAAAGTAATAATTTCAATGCGTGTTGGTTGACCAGATGCATAATGAGTGCGACGAGCAGTTTTGAATGCACATTCTAATGCTTCAGCGCCAGAATTGCAGAAAAAGACTTTATCAGCAAAGCTATTTGCACAAAGCCGTGCAGCAAGAGCCTCTTGTTCGGGTGATTGAAAAAGGTTGGAAATGTGCCAAAGTTTTTCAGCTTGTATTTTAAGGGTCTCGACAAGTTTTGGATGCGCATACCCTAATGCATTGACAGCAATGCCAGATGTTAAATCAAGATAACGCTCTCCTTTATCGGAAATAAGCCATACACCATCGCCTTGTTTGAAATGCAAATTACGTCGAGCAAAACACTTATAAAGTGACTGTATAGCAGTAACGCTCATCATGATTTCCTTTATATTTTAAACGTTGCTATACAATAAACAAAAAATGCTGCAAGTAAAAAATGTCGTATCTTCAAAGTATAGCGCGCTCAGCGTTTCATTACGATCAATTACCACTCCTACATGATAGATCACCGTTGCAAGGATTGGTAAAAAGTCAATAAAGGTTCTGCAAGAAACATTTGTAGGAAAAAGTCTTAAGCAAATACAATAATTTAATCTATGATGAATTCGCAAGTTGGGGAAAACATTCTAAATAGACTCTTCAAGAGAAAAAGGCTCTTGTCAGGGAGTCAGTGCGTATTGTAGTTTAAATCAACAAATGGGGTTGTGTTTCGGTTTGTAAGTTCCATAGGTTGAGTGGATTTTTTTGTGCTCGAGTAGAGTTATAATTTTTTTATTCAACTGGTTGGAGATATTATTCAAACATTTGAAGATGCAATGGAGGCCTCTCAATGAGGTGATCAGAATGGAGTGCTGATATGGGTTGGACATGTGAACGCGTTGAGCTTCTTAAGAAGTTTTGGAGTGAGGGTTTAAGTGCAAGTCAGATTGCAGCTCAATTAGGTGGGGTTAGTAGGAATGCTGTAATCGGTAAAGTACATCGGTTAAAGTTACCGGGACGCGGTAAGACAGCACAAGGAGTGACGCGTGCGCAAAAGACACCAGCTACCCCATCATCTCCGCGTGTACGTCGTACTACACCGACGGTATTGTCAACGGATGTTACATCTTGCAGTGAGGGAGAAACAGCTTTAAAGATGGAGTTTATAGCGGAGGATGTGACAGACATTGATGTGTCCGCGAAGTCAAGCGTAGTTGTACCTATATCACGTCAGCTTAATCTTTTGCAATTGAGTGAAAATACATGTAGATGGCCAGTTGGTGATCCTTTGGCAGCGGATTTTCATTTTTGTGGTGCTGATTCTGGTGAAAATAGTCCTTATTGTGCTTTTCATGCTAAAATAGCATTTCAGCCAATATCTGAAAGACGGCGGATAAGAGTATAATAAATGTTCGCAATGTAATCTCGTATTGCCTTCTATTATGCTTTATCATTAAATATATAAGCTGCTAAGAGAGAGAGGTTTGTGAAGATGGGGTTTTAATAAATGTAAGAAATTCTTTCTGTAAAAGCGCTCATTCACGTGTTATTCTTTCGTATTATTACATGATTATGTGCCGTAGAGGTGCCAACAGTTATCCACTTTCACTGTCTTTATTTAATTTAACTTTATGGATTTCCAAAGCATCCAGAACGATATTCTTAATGGGGGTTATATAGAGCTTCACGTTTTTGTTTTTCGCGTTCCTTAATAGGATTGTGGCTTCATGAAGAATAGCGCACCACTTGTTCATTTATTTACGTACTTATTTTAAAGAGATCTTTTTCCTTTTCTTCAATCTCATTGGTCGTGAGAATGGGATAATGCAAGATCTATGGGATACGAACATTTTTATGCTTATGAAGGTATGGGCTAGCACCACCATACTACTAACTTCCAATGTTGTACTTACTTTTGCATTTTGTGACGTGCAAGTAAACATTTTTGAGGATTCATCATAAGACGCGTTGAAGTGAGAAAATTTAACAGTATTTTCATTCAATATGGGAAAATGATAAATTGTCTTTATGGATGAATGCATTGCCGTTTGATGTTTCTTTTGTCATGATAGCTTGTTCGATTTTTGGCAGGATTTTTTTCTGATAAATTTGCCATGTTAAAGGGCCAACATGTTTAGCAATAATGATGCTTTCTGTATTCAGAAGAAAGGTTTCTGGTGGTCCATACACTCCCCAGTTAATGGCTGTATGCCCTGAAACATCAAAGCCAATAAATTTAAAAGGATTACCGAAACTGTTCAGAAAGCGTCGGGCATTTTCTTTGCTATCCTTATAATTAATGCCAATAAGATCAAAACGTTGATCTTGTGCAATCTTCATAAGAAGTGGATGCTCTTCGCGACAGGAGTGGCACCAAGATCCCCAAAAATTAACCAGTGTTACACGCCCTTTAAATTGTTCCGAGTTGAGAAGATGCTTTTCATTACCAAGGAGGGGAAGACTGATTTGGGGAGCGGACTTTTCAAATGTGTTTGGGAGAAGAAGAGTATCATTAGGGTGTTTGTTGTCTATAAAATAGAAAAAGAGCACAATGAGAAGAAGAAAACACACAAATGGTCCAAAAAGACTAAACACGATGGACAAAAATATGTTTTTTTTAGATTTTTGCGGAGTGATTTTCATTCTATTTTTCTTTTCGAAAGATCTCTTTTTTGTTCAACTGTTGTAGGATTTTTTTTTGGTATATACCTTTGAGAAGTGTGTATCCAATATAACATAGGAGGGAAATTGCGGAAAGTATGTAGCTCAAAATAACAATTTGCTCGTGGCGAAGAGTACCAAGGAAAAAATCAATTTGCTGAGAGAGATTTCCTAAAAATCCACTGTAAATGCTATCTAAGTCGAGCATGATGAAGAGTCCTTATGTTGTGCGTCACGGGCCCTTTTTATCTGAAGTATTTGTATATGGCGATTATTGATTTCGTTGCGCATAGCCATCAAATAAAGCAAAATAAACATAAAGCTAAAACAAAATATCATTGTTATAAGAGGCCATAACATAGCACGGTCGATTGTTGGTCCTCCTGAACGTAAAAGTGATGCTTTTTGGTGCAGTGTATTCCACCAATTAACAGAAAATTTGATAATGGGGATATTCACAAGTCCAACGAGTGTAAGAATTGCTGTAGCACGTGCAGCTTTTTCGTGGTTATCAAAAGCGCGAGCGAGCATGACAATAGCAAGGTAAATAAAAAACAAGATCAGAACTGATGTTAGCCGTGCATCCCATACCCACCATGTTCCCCATGTCGGGCGCCCCCAAAGCGCGCCTGTCACTAGGGATAAGGCAGTAAAAATTGCTCCAATAGGTGCTCCACATTTGAGTGCTACATTAGCAAGATGATATCTCCAAATCAGATTTCCTAAAGCAGCAGTACTTATTATGATGTAACAAAATGTAGATAACCACGCGAATGGTACATGAATATACATAATCTTGACGGTGCTACCCTGCTGATAGTCATCAGGAGAATGCATAATCAGAATAAGCCCTAAGATAAGAAGGCACAATGTTATACCGGTTAACCAAGGCAAAACCGTGCCGCTTATTTTCATGAAACGGGTTAAACTTGTTGAGAGTGACCTCGTTTTATGTATGTGAGATGTTTTATTCATGAGATTTATAATAGGCAGAGTTTTACTGTGCGGCAATTACCTTTTATTATTCTGATAAAAGCTTGAGCGTTATAGCAGCAACAAAAGAGCTAAAAAGACTTAAGAGAAGTGAAAAAGCGATAAGAAGAGTCAAGGAAGTGAGAAAAGAAACATTTGGGTTTGTAGGGGCTGTCGCAGCTGAAACACCAAAAATCATGATTGGAATGACCCACGGCAAGATGATGATAAAAATGAGAAGAGTACTGTGTAACAATGACGTTGCAAGAGCAGCTCCTATAGCACCGATAAAAATAATAGCAGGTGTTCCGCATAAGAGGGTGAGTGTTGTTGTAAAAGTTATTGTTGCATTTAAATGGAGCATGAATCCTAAAATAGGAGTAGCAAAAATAAGGGGCAGCATTGTTCCTACCCAATGGGCAAGGCATTTGATAAAGACAATCAGTGTGAAACTTTGCCTTTGTCCGGAAAGTATGAATTGATCAAGATTTCCATCATCACGATCGGTTTGAAAAAGTTTATTAAGATTAAGCAGTCCTGCGAAAAGGGCTCCAAACCATAATATGCCTGGGCCTATTTGTGTAAGAATTTTAGGATTTGGCCCAATGGCGAAGGGAGTTATCATAATAACAGCAATGAAAAACAAAAGTCCTGTTAAGGAAGAAGATTGTGGTGCCAAGATTAATTTAAGATCACGCCAGAATAGTGCTTTCATTTACTTATCTCCAAGGGAGGTAAGAATTTTTCTAGGGCGATTTTATGGTTTTCTGGAATGCCAAGAGGATTATGGGTTGCAGCGATAATCATGCCTCCTTGATTTAGATGGTGCTGAAAAATATTGGCAAGGAGAGTTTGGGCATGAATATCAACTCCCGATATTGGTTCATCTAAAATCCAAATAGGACGATAGGAGAGTAAAAGGCGGGCAATGGCTACACGTTTTTTTTGACCGGTTGATAGAACATTGAAGGGTAAGTGTTTAAGATTAGAAAGACCTACGTCGGCAAGAGCTTCATGCGGATAGCGTAGATGTTGTCC
The DNA here is from genome assembly GCF_902652675.1 of Bartonella refiksaydamii. NCBI lineage: Bacteria > Pseudomonadati > Pseudomonadota > Alphaproteobacteria > Hyphomicrobiales > Bartonellaceae > Bartonella > Bartonella refiksaydamii. The sequence goes on along the minus strand of NZ_LR736304.1, from coordinate 29,602 downwards.
ATAAAATGCTGACCAAAATTGCAAATTATCTATGACAGATAACAGAGGTTTCATAGCATTTTGTGGACCAAGATAATGACATGCAGTTGCTACGGGGTATGTTTGTTCTTGGTCTTTAAGACTTACAACACCTTCGGCAGCTTCAAGAAGACCAACAATGATTCGCAGTAATGTAGATTTTCCGATTCCATTTGGGCCTGTGATTGTCATAAGTTGCTGTGGAAATAAACAAAAAGAAAGACCTTGGAATAGCACTTCTTCGTTTCGATGAGCCGCTAAATCTTTGCCCGATAACACCATGTGCTTACCTGTTTTGCTTTTGTTGCTATAATCTTTATTGCATTATAGGATAAAAAACACGTTTTTTATGCATTTGTACCTAGAATAGTTCTAGAAATAGTTCTATAAGGCATGTGGAACATCAAGATCTGGTGTGGAATAGTTTTTAGCACCGATTTCCGAATTTGCCGATGAAAAGGTGGAGAGGGAGATGGATGGCAGGGGTGATTACGTTTGCACTCAAGCTACGACCTTGACTCGTAGTTTGTATTATTCGTTCTGGGAAATTGGATGGTTTGTAATATGAGGGTGGTCGGTTGTGACTCAAATTGATAGCTTTAATTGTCGCAGAGCTTTAGATGTTGGTGGCAAAGAATATACTTATTATAGTTTGATCGAGGCGGAGAAGAATGGACTTCAAGGTGTTTCTCGTTTGCCGTTTTCGATGAAAGTGATTCTTGAAAATTTATTACGGTTTGAAGATGGTCGTACGGTTAAGAAAGAGGATATCTTAAACGTTGCTAAGTGGTTAAATGACAAAGGCAGTGCTGGTGCGGAAATTGCCTACCGCCCTGCGCGCGTTCTTATGCAAGATTTTACTGGTGTCCCTGCGGTTGTTGATCTCTCTGCGATGCGCGATGCCATGGTCAAACTTGGAGGGAACGCTGAAAAAATCAATCCTCTTATTCCCGTTGATCTTATCATTGACCACTCAATTATCGTTGATGATTTTGGCAGTCCTATGGCTTTTAAGGAAAATGTTAGGCATGAATATGAACGCAATGGTGAACGTTATCGTTTCCTTAAGTGGGGGCAGCAAGCGTTTCAAAATTTTCGCGTTGTACCTCCAGGAACAGGGATTTGCCACCAAGTTAACCTAGAATATTTAGCGCAGTGCGTGTGGATAAAGAATGAAGGAGGACATCAGACGGCTTATCCTGATACTTGTGTGGGAACCGATTCGCATACAACTATGGTGAATGGTTTGGGTGTTTTAGGTTGGGGTGTTGGTGGTATTGAAGCAGAAGCAGCAATGTTAGGACAGCCCGTTTCTATGTTGTTGCCTGAAGTGATTGGCTTCCGTTTAACAGGTAAGCTTAAAGAAGGTGTAACGGCTACCGATTTAGTATTGATGGTGACGCAAATTCTACGTAAGAAGGGTGTTGTCGGTAAATTTGTTGAGTTTTTTGGCCCTGGTCTAGAGCACATGACGCTTGCTGATCGGGCGACGATTGCTAATATGGCCCCTGAATATGGTGCAACATGTGGTTTTTTTCCAATTGATAAGGAAACAGTGCGTTATCTCAATATGACAGGGCGCGATGAAAATCGGATAGCTTTAGTGGAAGCTTATTCCAAAGCACAAGGGATGTGGCATGATGAAGCAATAGCCAATCCCATTTTTAGTGATACAATTGAATTAAATTTGGAAAGTGTTGTGCCTTCTATGGCTGGACCTAAACGTCCTGAAGGGCGTATCGCATTGGAAAGTGTTGGGCAAGGTTTTGAGAATGCGTTGATCAATGACTATAAGAAGACTTCTGGACAAGATAACTGTTATCAGGTTGAAGGTGAGGAATACGTGCTTGGTCACGGTGATGTGGTGATTGCTGCAATTACCTCTTGTACGAATACATCAAATCCAAGTGTTCTTATTGCTGCAGGTCTTTTGGCACGTAATGCTGTAGCGAAAGGTCTCAAGAGCAAACCGTGGGTTAAGACTTCTCTTGCTCCTGGCTCGCAAGTTGTTGAAGCTTACCTTATTAATTCCGGTCTCCAAAAAGATTTAAATACATTAGGGTTTAATTTAGTGGGTTTTGGGTGCACCACGTGCATAGGGAATTCTGGTCCTTTGTTGCCTGCTATTTCCAAAACGATTAATAATAATGGTTTAATTGCTGCTGCGGTTCTTTCAGGAAATCGTAATTTTGAAGGGCGTGTATCACCTGATGTGCAAGCGAATTATTTAGCTTCACCACCGTTAGTTGTTGCACACGCTTTGGCAGGAACGGTTCGTAAAGATCTAACCAAGGAGCCTCTTGGAGAAGGTTCAGACGGAAAACCTGTTTATTTGAGAGACATTTGGCCAACTTCTAAAGAAATACAGGAGTGTATCGAAAAGAATGTCACACGTAAGATTTTTGCCGAAAAATATGCAGACGTATTTAAAGGAGACGAAAATTGGCAAAAAGTCCAAGTTCCAACAGGTGCTACTTATTCTTGGGATGAACAATCGACATATGTGCGTAATCCACCATATTTTAATGATATGAGAAAGATTCCTGATGCCTTACAAGACATTAAAGATGCACGGATTTTGGGTTTGTTTGGTGATAAAATCACAACAGATCATATTTCTCCTGCTGGTTCCATTAAGCTTGATTCTCCTGCGGGAAAATATTTGCTGGATCATGGGGTCAACGTAGCTGATTTTAACCAGTATGGAACGCGTCGTGGAAATCATGAAGTGATGATGCGTGGAACCTTTGCCAATATTCGCATTCGTAATTTCATGCTAGGAGAAAATGGTCGCGAAGGAGGCTATACAATTCATTATCCATCAAAAGAAGAGCAAGCAATTTATGATGCAGCAATGGCATATAAAAGAGAAGGTGTTCCGCTTGTTGTTTTTGCCGGTATTGAATACGGCAATGGGTCATCCCGTGATTGGGCAGCTAAGGGCACAAATCTTCTTGGTGTAAGAGCGGTGATTGCTCAATCTTTTGAACGGATTCATCGTTCTAATCTTGTCGGTATGGGAATTGTTCCTTTTGTGTTTGAAGCGGGTGCGAGCTGGCAATCTTTGGGTTTAAGAGGTGATGAAAAAGTAACGATTGAAGGAGTTCATAGCTTGAAACCTCGTCAAAAGACTATAGCCACCATCACTTTTTCTGATGGGATGGTAAAAACTGTTCCATTATTGTGCCGTGTTGATACTGAAGACGAGTTAGATTATTTGCATCATGGCGGAATTTTACAATATGTTTTACGTAATCTGGCGATTTAGGGTGTATTTGTTAGTTTAGAAGTGTTTTTAAAACTCTTAAAATAGGAGCTAGGGAGCTTGTCCTTGTTTTTTATGTCTCTTTTTGAAAATTCGATTGACGTTGGCTTGAAGATTGCGTTATAAGCCGTACAGTTATCAGCGGCTTTATAGTTTTGCTTGGCTTGGATTTATTTGGATGAGGTGAGGTGTTATTTAAAATCCTCCTATCCTGTGTGTTGAAAGAGAGATATATTTATGGCGAATACACCTTCTGCTCGAAAAGCGGTGCGCAAAGTTACGGCACGTACACAGGTTAATAAGGCCCGCCGTTCGCGTGTTCGTACCTTTGTACGTAAATTTGATGATGCTTTGGCTGGTGGCGATAAGGCATCTGCGGAAATAGCGTTTAAGAATTTTGAACCTGAAATTATGCGTGCGGTTTCCAAAGGAGTTTTTCATAAGAATGCTGCTGCGCGGAAAGTATCGCGTTTAGCGCAACGTTTGAAAGCTCTTAGCGTTTAAGTTTTTTCATTTTATTAAAAATCAAGCCAGCATCTGTGTAGATGCTGGTTTTTTTATTTATTTTTAGAAAATATGACACTTTTAAAGGAGAGAACTCCTGCGATTCTTTCCATGGAAGAATAGAGAAAATTTGTAGAATCTGTATGGTTATCCACAAGTTTTGTGGATTTTTGCAGAGTCTTTTTTGTCAAGCATTTTTATTTTTTTTTTTTTATCTGAAGAGATTCTTTAATTATTAGTAAATTTAGAAAAAAAAAATGAATTGAATCAATTATTTTTCTCATACCTTGTTTATATGAACATGTTTATGATGGCTTTTTAGGTTTTTTTGATTTTATTTTGACCTCTTGCATTTTACCTCTGCTGTTTTGTATGGTCCTTACGGAGACTAAAAACATACAGGGGTCACATCAACTCATTATCCTGTATCACGTTGAGTGAATGGGCTCTCATGTTAGAGAGGTTTTCTGACGCGTTTTTTAATTTTTTGATTGGTATGCTTACCGTTTTAAAGAATTGGATCATATCATGGATGTAAGTGAATCTTATTGGTTATCTTTGTTGATGGGGTTGTAATGAGACTGTCCTAGGGGAGGATGAGTAATCTTGGGGTAGGGCGTTTTGCTTTCGCTAAGTTTATTTTTAGCTGTTTAGTAGGACAAATTTTTTATTTTTATCAGGATGAAAGATGGTGGATAAATTGAACTCTAAAGCTAGTTCCTTTAAAAGGGTTTCGGTAAGTATCCTGTCGGCAGAGAAAATAATAAAGAGTAAGATGACGGATAGTGGTGGGGCGGTGAGTCGGAATGCTTCTGTAGAGCGTCCTATCATTTTAGAGGAGGAAGGTGCGGCAGCTTTCGCACGTGTGATGGCACAATTAAAGACGCAGGTTGGTATCGAGGCTTATACGAGTTGGTTTGGTCGTGTGAAGCTTGCTGAATATAGTCGAAATCTTGTGAAGCTTTCTGTTCCCACAGCATTTTTGCGTTCATGGATTAGTAATCACTACGGTTCTCTTTTGACAAATTTATGGAAACAAGAGAATTCAGCGATTCTTCGCGTTGAAGTCATCGTTCGTGGTATGAAGCGTGTTTCGGGAGGTGTGGTTTGTAAAACGAGTGCGGCTCCTGTTGTTCTGGAAGAACAAACGACTCCATCTTTTGTTGAGAATTATACAGAGCATTCCGCAAAAAGCGTTCGAGCAGGTATTTTTGGTTCACCGCTTGATTCTCGCTATACTTTTGAAAATTTTGTAGAGGGTTCTTCTAATCGTGTTGCTTTAGCTGCGGCACGTTCGATTGCGGAAGGACATAAAAGTGCCTTAAGATTCAATCCTCTTTTTGTTCATGCATCTGTCGGTTTAGGAAAAACACATTTGCTTCAAGCTATTGCAGCTGCTGCACTGAAGCGTTCGCCTGCGCGGGTTATTTATTTGACGGCTGAATATTTTATGTGGCGTTTTGCGACGGCTATTCGTGATAATGATGCTCTTTCTTTTAAAGAGCAGCTTCGTGATATTGATCTTCTCATTATTGATGATATGCAATTTTTGCAAGGAAAGTCGATACAACACGAATTTTGTCATTTGCTTAACATGTTGCTTGATAGTGCAAAACAGGTTGTTGTGGCTGCGGATCGTCCACCAGCAGAATTAGAATCGCTTGATCTTCGAGTTCGCTCTCGTCTTCAAGGAGGGGTGGCTCTTGAAATGGAAGCACCAGATTATGAGATGCGTTTGAAAATGCTGCATCAGCGATTAAAGCTGGCGCAACAAGATGATAATGTGATCTCAATTTCCGATGATATTTTGGAGTATATTGCTAGAACGGTTTCGGGGTCGGGACGTGATATTGAAGGAGCATTTAATCAGTTATTATTTCGTCAGTCTTTCGAGTCTGATTTATCTTTAGAGCGGATTGATGAATTATTAGGTCATTTGATACGTTCTGGTGAACCCAAGCGTATCCGGATTGAAGAAATTCAGCGTACTGTTGCGCGCCATTATAATGTTTCTAAACAGGATTTGTTGTCTAATCGTCGGACGCGTACAGTTGTGAAGCCGAGACAAGTCGCTATGTATTTAGCAAAAATGTTAACACCTCGTTCATTGCCAGAAATTGGGCGCCGTTTTGGTGGACGTGATCATACGACAGTTCTACATGCTGTGCGTAAAATTGAGGATTTGGTTTGTGGTGATCAGACACTGGCAAAAGAGCTTGAATTGCTTAAGCGATTGATTGGAGAGCAGGCTGCGTAGTGTTTATGGTTTTTCTCTCTTGGAGAAATATCACAAAGGGCTTAATGGGAAGTGCTGTTTTTTTGTGCAGTAGTGACTTGCCATTTTAAAAGAGGTTGAATAGAGTTCAATAGATGATTCTTAAAGGAATAGGTTATTTTCAATCTAGAGAATTCTTATAGTTTTTGGTAAATTGTAACGGGGATTTTATGCGTATTACAGTTGATCGCAATCAATTTCTCAGATCTCTTGGTCGTGTTCACCGTGTGGTGGAGCGTCGTAATACTGTTCCTATTCTATCGAATGTGCTGATTGATGCAGATAATGGCAGTGTGCAATTAAAAGCAACAGATCTTGATTTAGAGGTTACGGAATCTTTTATAGCAAATGTTGAACAAGCTGGGGCAATAACTGTTCCAGCACATTTGCTATATGACATAGTTCGAAAACTTTCTGATGGCAGTGAAATTGTATTATCAGTTGATGTAAATCAAGCAAATACTATGTCCGTTGTTTCGGGTTGTGCAAATTTTCAGCTTCAGTGTCTTCCAAAAATAGATTTTCCAGAGTCGCTTCCGGGTCAGTTCGGTTATCGTTTTTCTCTGTCGGCATCGAGGTTGAAACATTTACTTGATTGTACGCAATTTGCTATTTCTACTGAAGAAACACGTTATTATCTTAATGGTATTTATTTTCATGTTGTTAATGACGGTATTTTGAAACTGCGTTTGGTTGCAACTGATGGTCACCGATTGGCACAGGTTGATATGGAAGCTCCTTCAGGTGTTGATGGTATGCCAGGTGTCATTATCCCTCGTAAAACCGTAGGGGAGTTGCAAAAATTTCTTTCAGAAGAAATCGATGGGGATATGTGTGTGGAGCTCTCAGAGACAAAGATTCGTTTTTCTGTAGGTTCTGTAGTTTTTACATCAAAATTAATTGACGGAACATTCCCAGATTATCAACGTGTTATCCCTCTTGGAAATGATAAAAGATTGATTGTCAATAGGCAGGAATTTTCTTCTGCGGTTGATCGTGTTTCAACAATTTCGAGTGATCGTGGGCGTGCGGTGAAGTTAATGATTGAGCATGGGCAATTGAAGCTTGTTGTTAATAATCCTGATTCTGGAAACGCGGAAGATCAATTAGCAGCAAATTACACATCTAATCCGCTTGAAATAGGGTTTAATTCACGTTATCTTTTGGATATTGCAGGGCAATTTTCGAGTGATGAGATGGTTTTTATGTTGGCTGACGCTGTAGCACCAGCTCTGATTCGTGATAATGATGATGCGGATGCGCTTTACGTGCTGATGCCCATTCGCGTTTAGGGAAGATTGTTTTGCAATGCATGGCTTGTCATGTGCACAAAGTGGCAGTAAGACAGCTGAATCTTTGGCGTTATCGCAATTATCCTTCTTTTAATATCCGTTTTTCAGGTCAGAATGTGGTTTTTACTGGTCATAACGGTGCTGGTAAGACTAATCTTTTAGAGGCTTTATCCTTTCTTTCTCCTGGTCGTGGTTTGCGGCGTGCGTCCTATTCTGATGTTAGCTTTGCAGATGGTGGGGGCGAGGGGTTTGTTGTGTTTGCGCGTCTTGAATGTGCTCTTTATGGTGAAGTGAATATTGGTACAGCTTTGGAAATTGGTGATAACAGCCGGAAAGTACATATTAATGGTGTGAATGAGACAAGTGATTGCCTAACAGATTACGGTCATATTAGTATCCTTACCCCTTCTATGGATAGGCTTTTTACGGGTTCTACACTTGAGCGTCGTCGTTTCTTGGATCATATGGTTTTGGCTATTGATCCTTTGCATAGTCGCCGCATAGCAGATTATGACAGGGCTATGCGCGCACGTAATCGTTTGTTTTCAGATGGAAATAATGATTGTTCTTGGTTTGATGCTTTAGAAAAGCAAATGGCAGAACTTGCAACGGCTATTGCTGCGGCGCGTATCGATGTTATTCGGCTTTTAAATGACATGTTTTCACAAACGCCATTTCAGATACCTTTCCCACGGGCTTTTTTGCAAATTGATGGCTTTTTAGAAACAGCTCTGAGTAAGATATCGGCGATTGAGGTTGAAGAACAATTTTATGATCGGTTGCAACATAACCGCGCAATAGATCGTGCTGCTGGGCGGACATTAGAGGGACCGCATCGCACGGATTTGCAGGTCTTTTATGCTGATAAAAATATGGCTGCAGGATCTTGTTCAACAGGTGAACAAAAAGCTTTGCTGACAAGTTTGGTTTTATGTCATGCGCGTTTAACAGGCATGATGTCATATAAGGCTCCCATTCTTCTTCTTGATGAAATGGTTGCACATCTTGATTCTTATAGGCGTGCTGCTTTATTTGATGTTCTTGATGACCTAGGTGGACAAACATTTATGACAGGAACAGATCACATTTTATTTGATGCCTTGAAAGGACGAGCAGAGTTTTTTGAGATTAGAGATGGAGCTTTATTGCAGTAAAAAACATGCTAAATTTTTTTATAAGGTGACGGTCGAAACGAAGAGGCTTGCTATGTCTACAGTTATAACGGTTTTAAATGGTCCTAATTTGAATTTACTTGGTAGACGTGAGCCAGAAATTTATGGAACTGAAACCTTAGAAGATATTGAAAAATTTTGCAGAGAATGGGCAACAAGAACTGGCGTGATAGTACATTTTCATCAAAGTAACTGTGAGGGTCAATTGATAGAATTGGTCCAAGCAGCGATTGGGGTAAGTGCTGGATTGATCATAAATCCAGCTGCTTACAGCCATACATCTGTTGCACTTCTTGATGCATTAAAAATATTTTCAGGGACAAAAGTAGAGGTTCATTTATCTAATGTTTATCAGCGTGAAGTTTTTCGCCACCATTCTTATACGTCTATAGGTGTGGATGCGGTCATCGCCGGTTGTGGGAGTGATGGATACTGGTTTGCGCTTGAATATATTGCTAAGAGGCTTAAATTTAGTACAGAGGGATAGAAAATTTTATAATATCGATGAGGGTATTTGAATTTACTTGATAATTGTTTTCAAATAGGTAAGTATTCTATTGAGATTTTGTCGTTTTTTAGTGACAATTTCCGATATGTATGGTGGGCAGGTGAAATGAGAAACTTTGTTAGACAAGTAAAGATGCTCGTGATTTTAGGGGGGGTATTGTTTTTATCAGGTTGTAAATTTGATGTTATTCACCCAGCAGGGTATGTTGCACAGCAACAGCTTATTTTAATTATTGTTTGTGTTGCTGTTATGCTTTGCGTTGTGATTCCAGTTATGGTCAGTGTGGTATTTTTAGCCATTAAATATCGTGCATCAAACACGACAGAAGAGTATCTTCCTGATTGGGGGCATTCAAATAAAATTGAAGCATTTATGTGGGGTATTCCAATTGTTATCGTGATGGTTTTAGGTACGTTGACAGCCTATTACACCTATAAACTTGAACCAGAGAATCCGCTTCCAGTAGAAGTCGTTGGGGAAGGGAAGCCATTGCAAGTAGATGTTGTAGCTCTTGATTGGAAATGGCTCTTTATTTATCCTGAATATAATGTTGCGTCGATTAATGAAATTTATGCGCCTAAAGGTCGTCAGGTTTTGTTGCAGTTGACGTCAGAGAGTTCTGTTAATGCCTTTTGGGTACCAAAACTGGGCACAGTTCTTTATGCTATGCCACAGATGAATTCTAAATTGCATTTGGTAGCTGATGAGCAAGGAATATTCAAAGGAAGTTCAGCGAATTACAGTGGTGATGGTTTTGCAGGGATGCGGTTTCAATGGCATTCTGTTTCTTTGCAGGATTTTGATAATTGGATTTCTAAAGCTCGAGCTAATGGGCAAATCTTAGATCGCGCGTCTTATCGTCAGCTTTCTGTTGCGCCTCGTATGGGTGATGTTGCTGCGAAAGAAAAAGATGCTGAAGTGCGTTATTTTGCACCCGTTGAGAAGCGGCTTTACTATCGGATTGTTAATCGATGTGTTGATGAAAATACGGTATGTAATGAGGACTTAATGAAGCGTGCAGCGGCTCAAACGCTTTGGGGTGCGCTTTGTTCTGTTTTTGATCCTGATGTTATTTAGGGCGTCAATAGAGAAGGAATTCTTTTAAAAGTAAGGTTTCTTCAAACTGAAATTTATTTGATACGGGTTGAGAAATGTTTGGAAGACTTACAGATCCTACGGCCGGTGCTTTTCATGCACTTGCACATGAGCCGATCGTCTTATACACATGTATTGCGATTGTTGCGGGTGGTTTGATTGCTGTTATTGCTTTGACAGTACTTGGATGGTGGGGCGTTCTATGGCGAAATTGGATTACAACAGTTGATCATAAACGCATTGGCATTATGTATATCGTGCTTGGCATTATCATGCTTGTTCGCGGTTTTGCCGATGCGATTATGATGCGAACGCATCAAGCTTTGGCGCTCGGGAGTGAAACGGCGGGTTATTTGCCTCCTGAGCATTTTGATCAGATTTTTTCGGCCCATGGTGTCATTATGATTTTCTTCATGGCTACACCGATTTTATTTGGTCTTTTTAATTATCTTATACCACTTCAGATTGGTGCTCGTGATGTTGCCTTTCCATTTGCAAATAATTTGGGGTTTTGGATTACAGTAGCAGGGGCGATATTAATTAATATATCACTTGGTGTCGGTAATTTTGGTCGTGGTGGTTGGTTGATGTATCCGCCTTTCTCTGAATTGCAAAATAGTCCAGATACAGGGGTAGATTATTATTTATGGTCGCTTCAGCTTTCTGGTATCGCGACAACGATGGGGTCAATCAATTTTGTTGCGACCATTATTAAAATGCGTGCTCCTGGGATGACAATGATGAGAATGCCAGTCTTTTGTTGGAGCGCTTTTGTTAGTAATATCCTTATTTTAGTTATTTATCCTGTTTTAGCTGTAACATTTGCACTCTTGGCATGTGATCGTTATTTGGGTATGAATTTCTTTACCAATGTTGGTGGCGGAAACCCGATGGTATGGATTAACTATGTTTGGATTTTTGGTCATCCGGAAGTTTATGTTTTGGTTGTGCCTGCTTTTGGTATTGTTTCTGAGGTTGTCTCAACTTTTTCTTCAAAGCGTCTCTTTGGTTATACTTCAATGGTATGGGCAATGTTGGTTATTTTAATTCTTTCTTTGCTTGTTTGGGGGCATCACTTCTTTACAATGGGTGGAGGAGAGGCTGTAAATACCTTCTTTGGTATTGCAACGATGATTATCGCTGTTCCTACGGGTGTTAAAGTCTTTAATTGGTTGCTGACTATGCATAAAGGTCGGATTCGCTTTGAGCCCCCAATGCTTTGGTGCATGGGAATGATTTTTACGTTTGTTGGTGGTGGATTAACAGGTGTTTTATTGTCTATTGTGCCTGCTGATTGGCAGTTTCATAATTCGCTCTTTTTGGTAGCACATTTCCATCATACAATTATTGGAGGTGTCGTTTTTGCTTATTTAGCTGGGCTTGCTTTTTGGTTTCCAAAAGTTTTTGGTTATAAACCGAATCGGGCACTTGGTATTGCGTCTTTCTGGTGTTGGTTCATTGGTTTTTATCTTGCTTTTTTTCCAGTTTATGCGCTTGGCTTGATGGGTGCAACGCGGCGCCTTCAGCATTATATGGAACCTAGTTGGCAGCCAATGTTTATGATTGCTGCGCTGGGGGCTATTATTATCTTGCTTGGTATCCTTTGTTTTGTGCTGCAAGTTGTTTTGGCAATTTGGTATGGTATCAAACATAAGGGACGTTTACCGATAACATTAAATGATTCTTGGGGTGATGCACGGACTCTTGAATGGTCTATTTCTTCACCTCCTCCTTCTTACAATTTTGCAATACTTCCAAGAGTAGAAACTGATGATGCTTACTGGAATATGAAGAAGAATGGTTATCAGCGCCCGACAAGTGGATTTTCAAAAATTCATATGCCATCAAACACATCGGCCGGAATTATTGCAGGGTTCTTTTCTTTAATTGTCGGTTTTGCGCTTGTTTGGCATATTTGGTGGCTTGTTGCGATTGGGATGATTGGCTTTGTTGCAACGATTGTGTGTCATTCGTTAATAGGTAATCACCATGGTTACTATATTCCAGCTGAAGAAGTACAAAAGACTGAAGATGCTTTTACGGCTGTTCTTAAAGAACAAGGAGTAACAGTATGAGTGCGATGACAATAGATAATACGCACATTGATGAGCATCATCATGATAGCAGTTCGATAATGATATTTGGTTTTTGGGTCTATATTCTTTCGGATTTGATCTTGTTCTCGACGCTTTTTTCAAGTTTTGCTGTTTTTTCTGCTTCTTATGGAGGAGGGAAAGCTGGAAGTGAATTTATTGATTTAAAATTTGTTTTGGTTGAAACTGCCATTTTATTGCTATCCTCAATTACTTATGGGTTTGTAATAGTACAAGCGCATAAAGGTAATCTTAGTGGTGTGCGTTTATGGATGATTATTACTTTTGTACTTGGATGCTGCTTTATTGGAATGGAAGTTTACGAATTCCATGAGCTTTTGAGCGAGGTGTTCTATTACGATCCTGGTGCTTATGCTGGTATTGATCCTGCAACAGGCTTACAGCTTTTTGGACGAGAAATTCTATCTGCTTATTGGTCGGCGTTTTTTGCTTTGGTTGGTACACATGGTCTTCATGTAAGTGTTGGTCTTCTTTGGATGGTAGTCATGTTTTTTCATCTTCGTCGTTGTGGTTTAGATCAAGATAATAAAACGCGTTTGGCATGTCTTTCAATTTTCTGGCATTTACTTGATATTGTGTGGGTTGGTGTTTTCACCATGGTTTATCTGTTAGGAGCACTGTAATGAGTATGCATAATGAAACACATAGTCCCAGTACTAGTTCCTATTTAGTTGGCTTTATTCTGGCTGTATTTTTCACTTTAGGCTCTTTTATTCCTGTGATGTATGGAATGATGGAAAGCTGGGCAATTAGCACAAAGGTTGCGTATCTTATTGGGATGGCGATTATTCAAATTATTGTGCAGATTGTTTTCTTTTTACACTTGAATTCTGGTCCAGATGCTAAATGGAATTTAAGCGCTTTGTGGTTTGCAGCTATTTGCGTTTTTGTTATTATTGGAGGTACTTGGTGGGCTATTTCCCATTTGAATTATAATATGATGGGTGGTTCAGGACGTATTATTGAACCGGAAAAGATAGAAGGAAATAGCTCAGTACCGGTGGAGAAATTATCAGACATAAAAAAGCCAGAGGAACATTTATTAGGCGCCCGAGACTCTATAGATAAAACACCAAATACGCAAGCTCCTGTAGAGCAGGCTCCAGGGGTAGAAATGCCCGTTGGTCAAGCACCAAATACGCAAGCTCCTGTAGAGCAGGCTCCAAGGGTAGAAATGCCCATTGGTCAATTGCCAAATACGCAAGCTCCTGTAGAGCAGGCTCCAGGGGTAGAAATGCCCATTGGTCAAGCGCCAAATACGCAAGCTCCTGTAGAGCAGGCTCCAGGGGTAGAAATGCCCATTGGTCAAGTGCCAAATACGCAAGCTCCTGTAGAGCGGGCTCCAGGGGTAGAAATGCCCATTGGTCAAGTGCCAAATACGCAAGCTCCCATAAAGTAGTTACCAATAATAAAATATCCATAGGAGTCAGTGCTAAGCATTGGCTCTTTTGGTAGATGTTAGGCGCAAAAATGTTAATGGGACGTGAGTGTTTTGTACAGGGAAGCAATATAATAATTATTGAGGGGGCATTATTTTAAATGAGAAAATCCATAGAGAATTTAGTAAAGCCTTAACTTTGTTTCAAATAGTCATTTGTAGAATGTACAAGAATTTGTCCATATAATTCAGTACAAAAAATATAAAGATCTTTAAAAAGATTACGTGTTGTATTAGATAAAGCCATGAAGAGGTAAGGCTTTAAAATTTAGTGAATTTATATTAAAAGATATTGCAACACTAACATACAATTAAAACGAAGATTTGAAAAATTATCAGGAAACTTAATGAATACTGCTTCGATGACAGTTATTGGTGCTGGTTCTTTTGGTACTGCATTAGCCATTGCACTTGCCCGTAACGGTTATCGGGTTTTATTATGGGGACATGACCTTCAACATATCAGAAAATTACAGGAATACCGCTGCAATCAGGCATTTTTACCCGATGTTCGATTTCCCGATAATCTATCGCTTGAAGTTTCATTTGAGACTGCAATAACCGCAAGTCGGGATATATTAATCGCTGTTCCAAGTCATGTGTTTCATAAGGTATTGTACAAACTCCAACCTTATTTAAATCAACATTCACGTATTATTTGGACAACAAAAGGCTTAGAACCGAGTACAGGACGTCTCTTACAAGAAGTTGCTCGTGAGATTTTAGGTGATAAAATCCCTTTAGCTGTCTTTTCTGGACCAACTTTTGCTAAAGAACTTGCTATTGGTTTGCCTACGGCAATTACGGTTGCAGCTTCTGATGCTAAATTTAGTGAAGAACTACAGCAACTTTTCCATTGTAGCAAAAATTTTAGAGTTTATAAAAATCCAGATATGATAGGCGTTCAAGTAGGTGGAGCTGTCAAAAATGTCATTGCTATTGGTGCAGGAATATCAGATGGTATGGGATTTGGAGCAAATGCTCGAGTAGCTCTCATCACGCGAGGGTTAGCTGAAATCAGTCGGTTAGGCACTGCTATGAGCGCTGAGCTTTCTACATTTATGGGGATGACAGGTTTAGGTGATCTGGTTTTGACATGTACTGATAATCAGTCGCGCAATCGCCGTTTTGGAATGCTTCTTGGCCAAGGAATGGATACAGAAAAAGCGGTAAAACAGGTTGGTCAAGTTGTTGAAGGTTATTTAAACACTAAAGAAGTACGTATGTTAGCGCAACGTATCGGAGTAGAAATGCCAATTACAGAGCAAATTTATCAGATCCTATTTTGTGGTAAAAGCGTAGTTGAAGCAGCTGATGCATTATTGAACCGAGCACTAAAAGATGAAATGCATGGCGTAGTATACTTTTAAACTATTCAAACACTTAAGAGAGATATGATTATAATATCATGAAAATTTTGCAATAAGTTACGTTAACCATTAGATAAGGCAGTAACGCTTTAGCGGATTATAGAGTTATATTCGATTATTGTTTAAAGCATCTCTTCGAGAATAAGGCATCTCTCCCACTTCTAGATGTTATGCCAGAAAGTGTTGAAAACGCTTCTAAAACAGTACACAAACAGCCAATTCTACACTTTCAAAAGCATTATGGATAGTTATTCTTCCTGATTGTCCTCGCTTTGTTTTAATTCTTCAAGTGTTGGCATAGACATAATGTTATAGCCTGAATCAACATAATGAATTTCACCAGTAACACCTGATGATAAATCAGAGAGTAGATAAAGAGCAGATTTTCCGATTTCATGGATATTTACTGTACGGCGCAATGGCGCGTTACGACGTTGATACGAAAAGATTGCGCGTGCAGCTGCGATGCCGTTGCCAGCTAGGGTTCTAACAGGTCCTGCTGAAATTGCATTAACGCGGATATTTTGAGGGCCAAAATCTGCGGCTAAATAACGTACCATAGCTTCTAAAGCAGCTTTAGCCACGCCCATGATATTGTAATTAGGTACAACTTGTTGGGAAGCTCCATAGGTGAGTGTTAAAAGTGTACCCCCATTGGGCATAAGCTTACCAGCGCGTTGAGCAATTTCAGTAAAAGAATAAGCCGAAATAACCATTGTGCGTTTAAAGTTTTCGCGTGTTGTAACATCAACATAACGCCCTTTTAGTTGCGTCTTATCTGAAAAGCCAATAGCATGAACAACGAAGTCAATAGTTTTCCATTCTTTTTCAAGATGTTCAAAGACACGATCAACATTTTCAATTTTTTCAACATCGCATTCAAGTAACAATTCACAACCGAGCTGTTCTGCTAAGGGTTGAACCCGTTTTCCAAAGGCATCGCCTTGATAGGTAAAAGCTAATTCAGCTCCTGCTTCTGCTAGTTGACACGCAATACCCCATGCGATTGAATGGTCATTTGCAACCCCCATAATAAGGCCACGTTTGCCCTCCATCAAACCTTTCATATTATTCTCCGTAAAAGACCGTGCTTTTTTCAACCAGCTAAGAACTCCTATTTATGCATAGCGTTGGAAAATGAGCGTTGCATTGGTACCGCCAAAACCAAATGTATTTGACAATACAGTATTAAGTTGTTGATGATCTCGACGTTCACGAACAATGGGCATATCAGCAAAAACTGGATCAAGTTCTTCAATATGAGCGCTCTCACAAATAAAATTATGATTCATCATTAATAGTGTATAGATTGCTTCTTGAACACCTGCCGCTCCCAAGGAATGACCAGTCAAGGATTTTGTTGCAGAAATTGGAGGACATTGGTCACCTGCTCCAAAGATACGGCAGATTGCTTCTATTTCTGGGGGATCACCAACAGGTGTCGCGGTTGCATGGGGATTGATATAATCAATTTTATTATTTACGGTTGCAAGCGCCATACGCATACACCGTTCTGCTCCCTCGCCAGATGGAGCAACCATATCATGTCCATCGGATGTAGCGCCATACCCAACAATTTCTCCATAGATTTTTGCCCCACGTGCTTTAGCAAGTTCTAACTCTTCGAGAACTAAAACACCAGCCCCACCAGCAATAACAAATCCATCACGATTGATATCATAGGCACGTGAAGCTTTTTCTGGTACATCATTATATTTGCTGGACATGGCACCCATAGCATCGAATAATACAGATAATGTCCAATCCAAATCTTCACAACCACCGGCAAAGATACGATCCTGCCTACCGTATCGTATCAATTCATAAGCATTGCCAATACAATGATTAGAGGTGGCACAAGCCGAAGAGATTGAATAATTCACTCCTTTAATTTTAAAAAAAGTTGCAAGTGTTGCAGATGCTGTAGAACTCATTGCTTTAGGTACGACAAAAGGACCAACGCGCTTTGGACCTTTTTGGCGTGTAATATCAGCAGCTTCAACAATTGACTGAGTTGAAGCACCTCCAGAGCCCATAATGATACCTGTACGTTCATTTGATACTTCATGAAGTTCTAAACCCGCATCAGCAATTGCCTGATCCATGGCAATGTGATTCCAAGCAGTTCCACGTCCATGAAAACGTAAAGCACGTCGATCAACCAATTCTTCTATATTAACATCAGGTTTGGCATAAACTCTGCTACGAAAGCCCAACTCAGCATATTGGGGTGCATAAGAAATTCCAGATTTTGCTTCATACAAGCTAGTTAAAACAGCTTGAGGATTATTCCCAATTGCAGAGACAATTCCCATTCCAGTTACAACAACTCGACGCATTCATACCTCCTTGTTTCACACAGAATAACAAAATGTCCCTACTAATGGAAATAATTTCAGTCTTCTTTAAATAAAGCAACCCGTAAATCACTCGCTTTATAGATGGATTCCCCATCTGCTTTTACCCATCCATCGGCTATTCCCAAGACCAAATTTCCACGCCGAATACGTTTAAAATCTATTCCATATTCAAGAAGTTTGGTTTGCGGAGTTACCATACCTGACAACTTTACTTCACCTGTTGATATAGCTCTTCCTTTGCCAAGTTCACCTAACCAACCAAGAAAAAAACCTGTTAATTGCCACATACCATCTAAACCGAGACATCCTGGCATGACCGGATCACCTATAAAGTGACAGTCAAAGAACCATAGGTCTGGAGTAATATCAAATTCGGCACGGACCATTCCTTTATTGTATTCACCACCAGCTTCACTAATTTTGGTAATTCGATGAATCATCAACATTGGTGGTGCAGGTAATTGTGCGTTACCCCTCCCAAACATTTCGCCGCGCGCGCAGCTTAGAAGTTCTTCATAAGTGTAGCGAGACTTTTGTTCAGCCATTGTTACTCCATTTATTTATGTATATTTTTGCTTCTGCGCTTCTTCATAATCTACTTTTAGAGCAAATTTTAAAGAGAGGGAAATGATTTTATATCATTTTTAATGACAAATACCCTTTTTTATGTATCCTACACGGTGGGTTATTTAAAAATGGAATAAAAATTACACCATACTGTCCCCATTTTTATATTTTAACCTTATTTAAACAGGAATAAGTTGTGGTTTTTAACATGTCTGTGAGTGTAGACAATTTAGGTTTGAATGAAGAACAACAGTCAGCGAAGGACTGTGTGGAGATTGTACATCACTATTCCATCCCTATGTTAGAAAAACATTTACGTCAAAACGGGTTGCGGCCAACACGTCAGCGGTTAGAGCTTGCTCATATGATTTTTTCTCAAGGCAACCGTCATATTGCTGCTGAGGAGCTTTATGAAGAGGCAATAGCGCTGGGTGTGCCTGTGTCTTTAGCAACTGTCTATAATACGCTTCATCAATTTACAGAAGCGGGATTATTACGGATTATTGCCGTAGAAGGTTCGAAAACTTGGTTTGATACCAATACATCTAATCATTATCATTTTTACATAGAAGGTGAAAATCGTATTCTTGATATTCCGTGCGATTTAGAAGAAGCTCCTATTATCGGGAATTTGCCTAAACCACCAGAGGGTATGGAAATTTCACATGTTGATTTGATAGTTCGGTTAAAACCCAAAATCTAATTATAGGACTCAAGGAGTTTAATAAAGAATAAAAATTAAAATTGGTTGATTTGAAAATTTACCAACCTTTTATTTTTTCATCAGGATAGATTCCCCATAACTGTGGTTGAGGAAGCCACCCGCGCGTGTTATTAATGTTTAACTCGCACCAGTATCCATTGCATTGGCGGATATTACCAATGACGTTAGGCTCTACTTCTGCTACAAGTTCTGCGTTGTCTGCAGGAACTTTGCGTAGCATAAGCCTTTTTGTTTTATCTTTTTGCCATGGAATAGTTATAGCGGTTCGTTTTCCTGATAAAAGCGATTGATATACCCATCCCTCATCACCTTCGGCATCACGAATTTTGCGCCATTGATCATATTCTTGGATGATTTCAATAGGCAGTCCCTGTTTTTTGTAGGTAAAAATGATAGAGTAATTGCTTCCTGGTCCGATGCGTACATTAACACGGGTAGGTTTAATCGAAGCAAATCGCGGAAGTGGTAAACCACTTGGTCCTAAATTCTGCTCTGAATGTTGATTGGGCGTTTGTGCGTACAAAAAATGAGGTGAACTGAATACGAATACAAAGGTTCCTGCCATTAGGATACATAATGCAAGCAGTGAGAATCGAAACCAACTAGAATATTGCACACTTAAACCTTTTATCTCTTCATTTTTATGTATTGGTAATCTAAGAACTGGAAGATATGATTGAGAACTGATTAAAATATGGCATACCGCTAGTTAAAGAGATCTAAACAGTGAAGAAATTGTTATAAGAATAACAGAATAAGTAAAACCAAAGTTTGAACTTCTAATGCTTAAAATGTCTATGAGAGTGTATCGTTAAATCAACATCCAATTCTCATGCAGCTATATGTTTGAAATAAATGTTGAGTATTGAGACGGTTGAATATTTTGTAAACTGTATCAGCTGTTGTATGACAGATAGAGCTAAAATACTTATCGATCTGTGTAATTTACTTCTAAAACAAAAAGGCAGCCATATGTCTATTATGAATCAAAAAAGCAGTTTTAGAATAGGATGAAATATACGCTTAATAGACTCATTTAAATGTAAGAAAATAAACAACATTGGAGAAGTCCAAGATATGATGGGATGACTCATAACTGTGCAAACATAAAAATGGTGATTCTCAGTGTTAATGCTTCTTAAAAACTTGCAAAGAATGATCTATTATTCTCATGTCTCAAAATAGCTGAAAGAGAAAAGAACCTCATAAGGCACTACAACTGAGAATAGACAATCACTCTCATAGATGCAAACAAAAATTCTACAATACAATCACACAGAAATTTATTCACACACTATTTTAACGCTGCAGTTCGACTGTTACCAACAAGACCTTCTCTTTGCGCACGCTTACGTGCAAGCTTACGTGTGCGACGAACAGCTTCAGCCTTCTCACGAGCACGCTTCTCAGAAGGCTTTTCATAGTAACTACGCATCTTCATTTCGCGGAAGATACCCTCACGCTGCATCTTTTTTTTCAACGCACGTAGCGCCTGATCAACATTATTATCACGAACGAGTACTTGCACTATTTATCCTGCTTTATTTCAGTATCATAATAGAAAGAAAAATCCCTTTTAAATAGATATCTAAAAGGACACACATCGCACATACCACACAAAGAAGGGGCTTGTCTATATCACTTTTTAAAATTCTAATCTTTTCATTATAGGGTGCTTTTCATAATGAATGATTGACTTTACAAGTATAAGCTTATGAAAGCCCTTGTATCTGATCATTTTCGTCAAGATGAATTTTTTCAGCGATAGGGTAATGCGGTAAACCGGGCATGGTCATAACATCTCCGCAAATGACAACAATAAAGCCTGCACCTGCAGAGAGACGAACTTCTCGCACAGGAATTTCAAAATCAACAGGAGCGCCGTATTTCGTTGGATCAGAGGAAAAAGAATAAGGGGTTTTTGCCATACAAATAGGAAGTGCACCATAGCCCTCTTTTTCCCAACATTCAAGTTGCTTGAGAATATGACCTGCGATTATAGCTTTGCGTCCGCCATAGAGATTTGTTATGATACAATTAATTTTCTGAACGAGCGGCAGGTTATCTTTATACAGAACTTTGAAATGGGCACTTTTTCCTTCAATTAAGCTAACGAGCTCTTGTGCGAGTTCTGTGGCGCCTTTCCCACCTTGTTTCCAATGTTTGCAGAGAACAGCTTTGCACCCAGTTGTCGAAACTATTTTTTGCAATGTACTTATTTCAGCATCGCTATCAGTATCAAAATGATTGATAGCAACAATACAAGGGATGCCATAGTGTTCCATATTTTTTATATGTCGTAGAAGATTGGCTGCTCCCTTTTGTAAAGCCGCGATATTTTCTACTGTCAAATCATTTTTAGCTACTCCACCATTCATTTTTAGTGCGCGAATTGTTGCGACAATTACTGTAGCATCTGGTGTAATATCAGCTTGTCGACATTTAATGTTGAAAAATTTTTCTGCTCCGAGATCTGCTCCAAACCCTGCTTCTGTGACAACATAATCCGCAAGTTTTAAAGCGGTTTTTGTTGCTATAACTGAATTACAACCATGAGCAATATTTGCAAAAGGTCCTCCGTGGACAAGAACAGGGTTATTTTCAATTGTTTGTACAAGATTAGGTTGCAGAGCATCTTTGAGAAGAACTGTCATGGCACCTTCCGCATTGAGATCAGCAACTGTCACAGGTGTTTTATCGTAACGATAGGCGACAATAATTTTTTTGAGTCTTTGCGTAAGATTTTCTAGATTTTTGGCAAGACAAAAAATAGCCATAATTTCTGATGCAACAGTAATATCAAAACCTGTTTGACGCGGAAAACCGTTAGTCACTCCACCCAATGAAATAACGATATCACGCAATGCGCGGTCATTCACGTCAAGGACTCGCTTCCAAACAATACGGCGTGGATCAATATTCAGGCTATTTCCCCAATAGATATGATTATCTATCATTGCAGCAAGAAGATTATGAGCAGCCGTAATGGCATGAAAATCACCAGTAAAATGCAAATTAAGGTCATCCATTGGTATAACTTGGGCATAACCACCTCCAGCAGCACCACCTTTTATACCAAAGCAAGGACCTAAGGATGGTTCTCTCAAGGCAGCTATTGTTTTCTTTCCAATCAGATTGAGAGCGTCATTGAGTCCAACCGTTGTTGTTGTTTTTCCTTCTCCAGCAGGTGTTGGATTGATAGCTGTGACGAGGATA
Source organism: Bartonella refiksaydamii (assembly GCF_902652675.1). Lineage (NCBI taxonomy): Bacteria > Pseudomonadati > Pseudomonadota > Alphaproteobacteria > Hyphomicrobiales > Bartonellaceae > Bartonella > Bartonella refiksaydamii. The sequence goes on along the minus strand of NZ_LR736304.1, from coordinate 7,684 downwards.
AGTTTACCATCCGGTTTTTTATTGAGCGATTCTATGTATGCCGAAGAAATTTTAGCTTTGTCATGTCCATAGGGAATGAGATTTTCATATGCGATACCAATTTTTTGCGCAATTTTAGTGATGTGTTGCTTTTGAGCAGAGCGAGCAATTTCAATATCTGTTTTAGGCATGGAAAGATTCTTTAAACTTGACTTTTGTTACCATTATGGAGGTGTATATTCTCGGGCGAGAACACTTATAACACATGGAAATAGGAAAAGCATCATAGAGGTTGATGATATACTGTGCAAGACGGAATACTAAAGTAGGATAAGAGGAATGTTTATAGATTTTTTAGCAAAACAATTTTAGTTCCGGCAAGCTTTTAGAAAAAATGAGAATCTTATAAAAAGCCCTTTTACATAAATACATTAGACTGTTCATGAAAGCGCTTTGTTGCCTTTTTGATTCTCCCTACAATTTATTTTATTCAGATTTTTTTTATCTCTTACTAAGGAAGAATGTGATAGCTTTGGAAATTGCGTGGGAAAATTTTATTAAAATGGTGAAGATTTTCCGGAAAAAGACAGAATATTTTGTTTTGAATTTTAAGAGATGAAAGAAGTTTTCAAAGCCTTCTATTTTTGAGTAGTGAAAACACATTCAATATTTAGTGCACTCACAAGTACCTTGAAAAAGAGGGGCTGATTCGCAATCAAAAGAATAATTATAGTACCCGCTTAATAGTATTATAAGTGCATGATAGAAGGTGATTCAATCGTGAAATTTATAGTTAAAATACCGATAACGCACTGAAGAAAAGTAAAAAACTTCTATAAATGGCGCACCCGAAGAGATTCGAACTCCTGACCCCCAGATTCGTAGTCTGGTGCTCTATCCAGCTGAGCTACGGGTGCATTTTGCAGTTTTTTATCTTATTAAGATTAAGGGGTTCCTAATCGTTTCATTGAGGAATTGCAAGGGAAACTTGGTGTAAATAAAAAAATTATCTCTTCATTGATGATATATTTAAAAAAGGTTACAGTGCATTTCCAGTTTCAGTTGAATTTTGTATGATAATTTCTCTGTAGAGTTAACGGTATCAATATGAACGATAGTTAACTTGACGTTGTTGTTCAAGAAAGATAGTCAAGCAAGAGATGAGATATGTTTTTTGCGGTGGAGGGGTAAGATACATTACCTGTCGTTCAGTTTTTGTATGAAACTCGGATATCACTGTTGGGGATTTTTTCAGATAAATTTATATATTCATGACACAATAAGGTAGATGTATGGAGTTGTTAAAAAAGATCTTTCCATTGGTGTTTTTCATTGTCATTTTGATGGTTACTTATTGGGCAGGGAAACAGAGTTCAGAGCAACGCATTTCTATAGCGGATAAAACAACAAATGCATTGCATAAAACTTCGAAGCCCCCGACAGGAAGTCCGCCGACAAATGTTGTTGTTGATCTTGTTAAAGTTCAGGATTTTTATGAACAGTTGAGTGTTCTTGGGAACGGACGAGCGTTTGCTGCGGTGGAGCTAACCCCTTGGTCATCAGGTATTATTGATAAGGTTTTTGTATCAGCTGGCACGAAAGTACAGGTGGGTGATGTGATTGCAAAGCTTGATTCTAAAAAGGAAGAAATAGCGGCTGCAAAAGCAAAAATACAACGTGATAATAGCGCTTTAACACTTTCGCGTATTCTTAAATTACGTGTCAGTCATACAGCGACAGAGGTTCAGGAAATTATGGCACGCTTAGAACTGGATAACGCAAATTTGGTTCTACGTAATGCTGAACTAGATCTTGAACGGCACACAATTCGTGCACCGATTAGTGGTGTTATTGGTATTTTACCCATTGATAAGGGCAATGCTGTTATTCCTAACACTGTAATAGGTCGTATTGAGAATAGAGAACGTATTTTTATCGATATATGGGTTCCTGAACGATATGTATCGCAAATACATAAAGGAGATGAAGTAACGGCAACATTAACGGCACAGCCGGATAAAGTTTTTGTTGGTCATATTTATGCGATTGATAATGTTGTTAATATAGAAAGCCGCACACTTCATATTCAAGTTGAAATCAATAATGAAAAAGATACGCTCATGACAGGTATGTCTTTTTCTGTTGCGTTAGAATTCTATGGTGGTTCTTTTCCTGTCGTTAATCCTCTTGCGGTTCAATGGAACAGTAGAGGGTCATTTGTTTGGCGTGAAAGAGAGGGAAAGGTAGAGCCTATTCCAGTATCGATTATTCAGCATAAAGCAGATCAAGTATTTGTGAAAGCACCTCTAAAAAGTGGTGAACGAGTTATCATACAGGGAGTACAGATGCTCCATCCAGGAAGTAGGGTTACTTTTGATGATCCAAAGCCCGATCAACAGCAATTATCAGCCGTTTATGGGCAGGATGTACAATGAGCCAAAAATTTAGCACAAAACAGCTTATGGTACAGATGGAGCAGGGCGGTATAATTGCATTATTTATTCGCAGGCCGGTTTTTACCTTTGTTTTGAATGCTATGATTATGATTGCGGGGTTTGCTGCATGGTTAAATGTTGATGTACGCGAATTACCAGATGTTGATACTCCAGTGACGACGATCATGACGATTTTTTCTGGTGCATCGGCAGAGACAGTTGATCGTGAAATTACAAAAGTTATAGAAGATACAGTTTCTCGTGTTTCAGGTGTTAAGACAATTTCTTCAACTTCTTCTTTTGGACGTTCCCGTGTGGAGGTTAGTTTTAATGTTGGTGTTGATTTGAATGTTGCAGCATCTGATATTCGTGATGCTCTGTCTCGTGTTGCTTATTCTTTACCTAAAAACGCGGATTCACCTCTGATCATTAAAGCAGATTCAAATGCTGCTGCAATGATGTATTTGGTTGTGACTTCACCAACGATGAGCATTGATGATTTAACAACGGTTGTAAACGATCAGGTTGTTGATGCACTGTCTGCTGTTGATGGTGTTGGTGATGTGCAAGTCGATAGTGCGCGCACGAAGGTTTTTCAGGTTGATATAGATCAGGCAAAACTTGCTAGTTATGGATTAACCGTGGCAGATATTTCACGTGTTCTTACTGATATGACAACGGATGTACCTGTTGGGTCGTTACGTAATTCTAAGCAAGCTTTAATTGTACGCGCTACTGCACGTTTAACAACGCCAGAAGCTTTTGAACAAGTTGTCTTAAAACCTCATGTGCATCTTGGTGATGTTGCACATGTTACTTTGTCACCGGATGTAGAAACGGTTATCCTTCGTATCAACGGAAAGACAGGCATTGGGTTGGGAATTGTGCGCAAAGCACAATCCAATACCCTTAATATTTCCGAAGGTGTTAGAGCGGTTGTCAATAATCTTAAGAGTGTTGTTCCTTCTTCTGTGCATATAAGTATTATTAGTGACGATGCACTTTTTATTAAAAGCGCGCTTCATGAGGTTGAGGTTGCACTGATCATTGCTATCCTTAGCGTTATCTTGGTTATTTTTCTTTTTCTAAGAGATATTCGTGTAACGCTTATTCCCACTTTATCTCTTCCTGTAGCTTTGATTGGTACAATTGCTGCCATTTATCTTGTAGGGTTTTCGTTGAATATTCTCACATTTTTAGGATTGGTTTTGGCGACAGGGCTTGTGGTGGATGATGCTATTGTTGTTCTGGAAAATATTGTTCGATGGCGCAATATGGGATTAGGCCCTAGAGCAGCGGCGGTGTTAGGGACGCGTGAAGTATTTTTTGCTGTTTTAGCAACAACATTGACTCTCGTTGCCGTTTTTGTGCCTATTTCTTTCCTTCCTGGACAAGTTGGTGCACTTTTTAGAGAATTTGGTTTTGTGTTGGCAATTTCTATTCTGCTTTCTTCGGTTGTTGCTTTAACTCTTTGTCCTATGTTGGCCTCACGTTTTCTTAAAGAACATGTTGAGGGTAATAAAGGAGGGACGCATCCTTCTATCATTCTGTACAAATTAGGCTCTTTTTTGAGCAAGGGATATGCTTATAGTTTGCATAAATGTTTGGGAAAACCTTGGACCGTCGTCATTGTTTCACTTATTTTTGCGGGTCTTTGTGTTGGAGGTTATATGAAATTACAACAGGAATTGACACCAGCAGAAGACAGAGCTCTCATTTTTTTGGTCATTAGTGGACCACAGGGTATTTCAACACAATATCTGAATGAACAGGTAGAGCAAATTGAAGCGAGTTTACAACCGTTACATGATTCTGGAGAAATTGCTAACAGTTATTCTATTGCGGGCATTGGCGGTTCGTCGAATACTGCTTTTTTGGTTTTGTTGCTTTCATCTTGGGATAAGCGTTTGCGTAGTCAGCAAGAAATCGTGAAAGATGTTAATGCAAAGGTTAGACAATTTCCCGCAGTTTTTGTGTTTGCCGCGCAGGGAAATTCTTTAGGTGTGAGGGGCACTAGCCAAGGGTTACAATTTGCAATTCTTGGGAATGATTATACAAAATTACAACTCATTGCTGATAAGTTGGTTAGTGCTTTACAAACTGATCCGCATTTCATTCGTCCTCGTCTTACTGTTGATGCCACGCAACCGCAATTTTTTATTGAAATTAATCGAGAAAAAGCCTCTGATTTAGGGATTGATATTACCAATCTGGGCAATACATTACAAGCAATGTTGGATGGTAAAAAAATCGGTTCCATTTACGTAGATGATCACTCTTACGATGTTAAATTGACATCGCGTAAAAATCCAATGGAAAGCCCTAGTGATTTGGAAAATATTTTTTTAAAAACTAAAGGAAATCAGTATGTTCCTTTGTCAGTTATTGCAAATTTACATGAAAAAGCTATTGCTCCCCAATTAAAACGGGAGAAGCGCATGAGTGCTGTTATTTTAAGCGCAAATCTTGCTCCAGGTGTTGTCTTAGGGGATGCTTATCAAATTGTACAGAAAGTTGCTGCTCCTTTGTTATCGAAAGGAAACTATGTGGTTCCCTTGGGAGAAGCTGCGACACTTGATGAAACATCTTCTAATTTTATGATTGTTTTTGGAATTGCCTTTGTAATTATTTTATTGGTTTTAGCTGCACAGTTTGAAAGTTTTATTTCAGGATTTATTATCATGGCTACCGTACCATTAGGGATTGGTTGTGCTGTAATTGCGATGCTTTTAAGCGGTGTTAGTCTCAATATTTACAGTCAAATTGGTTTAATTTTGTTGATTGGAGTTATGGCAAAAAATGGTATTCTCATTGTTGAGTTTGCAGACCAGTTACGTGATCAAGGTAAAAGTGTGCATGAAGCTATAGAAGAAGCGGCGAATATTCGTCTTCGTCCAGTTTGTATGACAATGATTTGTGCCATTTTAGGGGGAATCCCTTTGATTTTAGCCAAGGGAGCTGGTGCAGAGGCACGTATAGCTCTAGGTTGGGTTATTGTTGGTGGTTTGGGACTGGCAACTATTTTTACACTCTATGTTACACCTGTTGTTTATCTTTTTCTCGGACGTTTTGTAAGAGCAAAAGCAGAAGAAACTATACACTTGACAAGAGAACTTAGCCAAGTTGAATAATGTATCTGGTAGGAAAGATTTGGAAGTTTTTTTTACTCTTGTTTTACAAATGTCATTTTGGGAGTCTTATCTTTCCATTTTTGTACCCCCTAATCCTGTACGTGAGAAGTAAAAATAACTAGTAACAAAGGAGACGCTCTCTGTTTTATCATTATTTATGCATAGATTTCATTGTCAATAACTGTGCGGGATAAGTTCATGGAAGGTAGCTTTTTGATTCGAAACGAAAAAGCTTTTGGGGAAGCTTTGAAAGCTTTAAGAAGACACGCGACAAAGGATGGAGTACATGATATTCGTCGGCATTTCGAAGAGGATAAGCAGCGTTTTTCTCATTTTTCTTTAAGACTTGATGATCTCCTTTTCGATTTTTCGAAGTGTGGTGTCACATTTAAAACGTTGCAACTCTTGGATAATTTGGCTGTTGCCGCAGATGTATTAGGCAGGCGTGAAGCAATGTTTTCAGGTCAGGCCATTAATATAACTGAAAAGCGCTCTGTGCTTCATATTGCATTACGTTTACCTGCCGACGAAGTTTTTATGTTGGATGGGCATGATCTTGTCCAAGATATTCAGGCTGTTTTTAACGATATGGAAAGATTTTCTGAAATGGTGCGTGATGGCAGCTATAAGGGAGAAAGTGGTGAGAGAATAAATGATATTGTAAACATTGGTATTGGTGGTTCTGATCTTGGTCCTGCGATGGTCACACGTGCCTTAAAACCTTATCATGATGGTCCGCGTTGTCATTTCGTTTCTAATGCTGACAGTGCAGATATTTCTGATACTCTCTCTGTTTTGAATCCAGCAACGACTTTATTTATCATCGCTTCTAAGACTTTTACAACGGCTGAAACAATAGCAAATGCTCAAATTGCACGTCAATGGATTCATTCACATTTAGGGGAAAAGGCTGTTTGTACGCATTTTGTTGCTGTTTCGAGTTCACTTGATAAAGTGGCGAAGTTTGGCATAGATTTTTCAAGAGTTTTTAGATTTTGGGATTGGGTTGGAGGGCGTTATTCAATTTGGTCAGCCATTGGTCTTGTTGTTATGTTAGCAATAGGAGGGCAGAATTTCCGTCAATTTCTCAAAGGCGCTCTGCAGATGGATCAACATTTTAAAGCAATGCCTTTGCATAAAAATATTCCTATTCGATTTGCTCTTTTAGGGTTCTGGCATCGTGTTATTTGTGGTTATTCATCACGTGCTATCATTCCATATGCGCAGCGTTTAGCGTGTTTTCCGGCTTATTTGCAACAACTTGATATGGAATCAAATGGTAAGCAGGTTTCTTTGGATGGTAAACCATTAACTTTTTCGAGTGGTCCGGTTGTTTGGGGTAATTCAGGGACAAATGGTCAACATGCTTTTTTTCAACTTCTGCATCAAGGAACAGATGTCATTCCTGTAGAATTTATTTTATTTATAAAAGGGCATGAACGAAATTTAGATCCTATGTGTGACATGTTGGTAGCAAATTGCTTAGCGCAATCAAAAGCCTTGATGAAGGGGCGTAGTGTCGAAGATGCTTGGCATATACTTGTAAAAAATGGCATTGGTGAACGTGCAGCAGATAATTTAGCACTTCATAGAAGTTTTGAAGGAAACCGCCCCAGTATTATGCTGGTTCAGGATTTATTGACACCTTTTGCACTTGGCCGTCTCATTGCGCTTTATGAGCATCGTATTTTTGTTGAAGGTATTTTAATGAATATTAATTCATTTGATCAATGGGGTGTTGAGCTTGGCAAAGAATTAGCAAATGAATTGTTATCAATACTCCGAGGAGAAAATACAGCAGATAATCGTGATAGTTCAACAGTAGGTTTGTTGACACACATTCAGGTAAGACGTGCAGAACGAATATGATTTGCTAGTAGCTTTGTACTAAATAGGAAAAGATAGGATTGGAGAATCACGAGATAATTCATTATTTTTGTGTATATTTTTTGCCATCGGCGGACATTATTTTTCAGATTAGATTTTGACGGAAGAAAACCAAAAAAGAGCAAAAAATGACAAAGATCAGCATTTGATAGCAAAAAAGCTGTAGTTTGACAGTAGATTTTGTACTAAGTGGGAAAAGGTGGGATTAGGTAGGAATACGTGGTAATTTGTTGTTTTTATGTATAAAATTTA
>NZ_LR736303.1:0-35669 GCF_902652675.1 Bartonella refiksaydamii | reverse complement strand
AACCCCTTAAAAAACTTTTTGAAAAAAATAAATTGGTACAAAACCTAGTGGCAAATTGTGCAAAACTTAGTGGCAAGCTACGATGGTCGGAGCGGCGGGATTCGAACCCACGACCCCTTGACCCCCAGTCAAGTGCGCTACCAAGCTGCGCTACGCTCCGAACTGTGTAAAACGCTTAAATAACTGTTTATTTAAAGGCAAGAGAAAAAATAAATAGAATAAAATCTAAAGTGCTCTTACTCTTTCGAAGAGAGCTTTCGCGAGTGTAAATAAAACTTTGCATTTTAATATTTCATTCTATTCATTTTTTCTGATATTTAAGAGATACTGTAGAAAAATGATACCTTTTTAGTGTTTCTGTTCATTTATTGAGATTTTTTCAAAAATATGAAAACTTTTATAAGTATAGTAACAGATATACGATATTGAAAAATTTTTTCTGTTTTTATTTTTTATAAAACGAGCATTTTGCATAAGATGTAAGGATAAAAAATAGAATTTTCAGATTGCAGAATTACAAATCCAAATGGTCGAATATGAGGTTTTCATCCCGATAGGAAAAGATCAAAACATTTTAATTTATATCTTGCCGTTTCGCATTAGGTGTACCAGATAAATGAAATATTGTAAATGAAACACTTTTAAAGTTTTTGTTTGTAAAGAAAAGAGTAAATGATGAGCCGTTTTTCGGTAATAAATTTAACGGAAGCTGCAGTAAATCGTGTTAAAGCGATTATGGATGCTAAAGATGCATGTGGTATTCTTATTGGTATCAAAAAAGGTGGTTGTGCGGGGATGGAGTATACAATTACCCTTGTAAAGGAAGAGGGGCTGAATGCAGATGTTGTTGAAGTGAATGGTGCTCGTGTTTTTATAGCGCATGATGCAGTATTATTTTTATTAGGAACACAGGTAGATTACGAAGTGACAACACTTCGTTCCGGTTTTGTATTTAAAAATCCTAATCAAGTTTCCACATGTGGATGTGGTGAATCGGTAGAACTTCGTCCTGCCCTTGCAAAATCAGTCAATTGAATTTAATGAGTTAAGGATTTTCTTGGTTTTTAGGTTGGTGAAATCTCATGTTTTTTTGTCTTCCATTTTTGGCTTTATTCCAGAGATCTTCCATTTCATTTAAGGATGCATCAGCTAGTGTTTTAGATTGATCGGATAGATTTTCTTCAATATAGGTAAAACGATTTCGAAACTTTGTATTTGTTTTTTTTAATGCTTTTTGTGAATCAACATTCAAGTGACGTGAGAGATTAAGTAAAGCAAAGTAGAGATCACCGAACTCTTCTTCTATATGTGATGTTTTATCATCTTTGATTGCTTTTTTGAGCTCATTGAGTTCTTCTTCTATTTTTGCAAAAACTTTATGGCTTTCATGCCAATCAAAACCTACTTTAGCCGCGGCTTTTTGTAAAGCGAGTGCTTCTTGGTCTGCTGGTTGAATCCTTTTTACTTTTGTAAGAATGCTTGTTGTAGAACTGTTTGATAAATTTTCTTCTTCGCAGTACTTTTTTTGTGCAGCTTGTTCTCTTTTTTTTATATTCTCCCATTCTTCTGCTATAAAGCCACGTTTTTTTTGTTCTTCATTTCCGAAAACGTGAGGATGGCGACGAATCATTTTTGCAGTGACTGAGTAAACAACATCTTTGAAAGTAAAGTAACCTTCTTCTTGTGCAATTGTAGTATGATAGACGACCTGTAAAAGAAGATCACCAAGTTCTTCGCAAAGATCCATTCGGTTTTTTCGTTCAATGGCATCGATAACCTCGTAAACTTCTTCAAGTAAATAGGGTACGAGAGAATCAAACGTTTGTTTTACATTCCAGGGACATCCGCCATCACAGTTTCGTAATGCTGCAACAATTGCGATAAGATCATTGATATCTTTTGACGCTAACACTTATATTTCTCCTATAAATGCTACTATGATATATTAGCTATTCCAACGTCTGTGTAGCCATGCCCATTGCCCAGGATATTCTCGTACCCAGCTTTCTACAATATCATTTAATTTTTGTGTAGAAGCGGCTATATCGATTTCGTTTTTTTCGTCAAGTGGAAGCTTTACACGCTCATATAGCTCTAAACGATGGCGTCCTCCAGCAAGACGGATACAACGTGCTGGATAGATATCACAATTATATTGTCGCGCAAGTTTTATAATTAAAGGATTTGTTTTAAGTGGTCTGTTAAAAAATGTTCCTAAAACACCATGGCGAAATTTTTGGTCAACGAGCATACCAACATTTTTACCTTCTGCTAACTTAGCTGCTAATGTCCAAGCTGCTCCTGCCTTAGATGGGACGAGATGTCCCATGGAAGTTTGTCGAGCTTTAAGGACTCGCTTTGCAATATAAGGATTATTGGGAGGTCTAAAGAGCACCGTAACATTCAGTCCAAAACTTTGTGCGCATATAGGAAGAAGTTCGAAATTTCCAGTATGCGCTGTGAAAAAAATATGCGGTTTTTTTTCATTTTTTAATCGTTTAAATATTTCAGCACCTTTAACCTCAATAAGGCCTGGCTTCTCCGCATGAGGATCAAAATCAAAAATTTTATCAAGAAAAATGTATTCCGCTAGAAATTGTCCTATATTTTGCCACATTTCTATTGAGATGCTCTGAATCTCTTCTTCTGTTTTTTCTGGATATGCAAATCTAAGGTTTGTGAGTGTGATCTGGTGGCGGTGTGTGAGGGGGCCAAGTGTTTTTGCTAACCAAGAAAACGAAGAAAACCCAATGTTGGTAGGAAAATATTTTAAAATAAATAAGGAACCAATGAGTAGATATCCCCACAATAAGTAAAATGACTTTTTTGTTATAATTTTAATATGGTATACAACAATTTTAATATAAAGCTTCATCGTAATTTAATCAATTTTAAGAATAATTTTACCAAAAATATCACGGTTTTCCATTCGTTTTAAAGCTATATCAATTTCATCAAATCCAACAATTGTATCAATGACGGGGTGTACGACTCCTTGTGCCATTTTCCACATGGCGTTTTGCATATTTTCTATACGACAGCCAAATGAACCAAATATCTTAAGTTGTTGCTGAAATAATTGCATGAGATTTAGCGGTGCTGTAACTCCAGAAGTAGAACCACAAGTTACCAAGCGTGCTCCTCGTTTCATACACAACAAAGAACCACTCCATGTATCAGCTCCTACATGCTCAAAAACAACATCAACACCTTTTTTTTGGGTTAATTTTCGGACAACGCCTTCAAAACGATCTTTACGGTAATTAATAACGTGATCTGCTCCAAGAGATTGTGCTTTTGCAATTTTTTCATCTGAACCTACAGTTGTAATAACTGTACATTTCATGTGTTTTGCGAGTTGAATAGCTGCAGAGCCGATACCAGAACCGCCTGCCTGTATCAGAACTGTTTCCCCTGCTTGTAGTTTTGCATTATCGAAAAGCATATGTTCTACAGTGCCAAAAGTAATCGGAGCAACAGCTGCTTGCAGTTCATCACATTCTGGAGGAGCTGGGACCAATAGTCGCGCCGGCAAATTGACGAATTCACAGGCAAATCCATCAAGATGAAAACCGTAGACGCCTTTTACATTATTGCAAAGATTATCACGTCCTTCACGGCACGCTTTGCATATTCCGCAGGTTTGCGCACCATAAATTGAGACGATCTGTCCAAGTTGTAAATTTTTAACATTACTCCCCAGTTGAGTAACTTTACCAGAAGCTTCTGCGCCAATTACGAGCGGCATTTTTCTTTTTGCAAAGGCCATACCACGCCAGCCCCATACATCAATATGATTAAGAGCAACGGCTTTTATATGCACTGTTACTTCATCAGGGTTAGGTGGTGGTGGCGTGGCGATATTGGTGATTTCAAGTCGGCGTTCATTCAATAGTTGCAGTGCACGCATTATCATCCCCCTTAATATATGGCTGTTAAGTTAACTGTTACAAAGTTTGATCAATATTAAAAGGATTATCCTTTATATGCAGTGATAACAAGACTTGTATTTTGACCTCCAAATCCAAATGAATTTGACAAAACCGCATTAACACAGGCTTTACGGCTATGGTTAGGAACAACGTCTAAAGGGATAGCAGGATCAGGATCATCATAATTGATTGTAGGAGGAAGTATTCCAGATTGAATAGTTAAAAGCGAGAAAACGGCCTCTATAGAACCAGCAGCAGTTAATGTGTGACCAATCATTGATTTATTAGAAGAGACAGGAATATTTTCTAAAATATCACCGAAGACTGTTGATAATGCGAGATACTCCATTTTTTCATTTTCAGGTGTTGAGGTTCCGTGTGCATTAATATAGTCAATTTCATTGATGGTTATTGTTGCATCATCTAAGGCTTTGCGAACTGATTCAATCGCTGGAGATGCATCGGGTTTTGAACGTGTACGGTGAAAATCATCTGCTGTTTCTCCACAGCCAGCTAAAATTCCTAAAATTGTCGCATTACGCTCTAACGCGCTTTTGAGAGATTCGAGAACAAGAGCCCCTGATCCTTCTGCCATAACAAAACCATCTCGATCACGGCTAAAGGGTTTTGCTGCTTTTTCTGCAGGATCATTCTGGGTTGAAAGAGCAGATAATAATGAAAAACGGATAAGAGATTCTGCTGAAACTGAACCATCTGTAGCAATCGTGAGTGCACGATCTGTTTCTTTTCGTCTAATGGCTTCGGCACCTAATTGAATTGCTGTTGCACCAGATGCGCAAGCAGTTGAAAGTGTAACAGGAAGTCCTTTTGTTCCAAATCTTTTCTGAATTTTTTCTGCAATTGCTCCAAATTGTGTGGTTTCAAAAAGTGCCTCATGGAGTTTATGGCGACAGACTTTAAGAAGGTTTGCATAGGAAGGTTCATTATTAGAGCCCTTTTGATCAAGAGTAAAACGTGCTTTCCATTCAAGCTCAACAGGAGGAGCTGCTAAAAAAAGTGGTCCATTAAATTTTTTTTTATCAAGGTCTGCTTGCTCTATAGCTTCCACTGCTGCAAGATTCGCAAGTTTTTCAGAAAGGGCTGCAGCACCGAGCGTGCTTTCTTCAAGAAAATCAACTGTTCCAGCGATACATGTATTTAATCCTTCGACGGGAAAGCGCGTTATTTTATGAATGCCGCTCACACCACTTGTTAACTTTTGCCAATTTTCGTGCTTTCCTTGTCCTAGTGATGTTACAATTCCTGCTCCAGTTATTGCGACAAGTGGACGCCCAAAATGATCATTATATTCCACTAATAGAAATCTCCTTCAAACAGTAGTCAGGTGTGCTATACCTTCAGCTCTTTTTATACCAATGGTTGTCACAAACGCTTGACATACTTCTTTAGAAAAAGGCTTTTCATGAGCACTTAACGCTGGAAAACTGTGTCTTTTTTTAACAGTAAGTGCGGCAAGCGCAAGTGCTAAAGGAAATTGCGCTTCCCGCATATAACCAAATAATGTTGTAATTCCGCGGTAAGATATATCAGCAGCCTCAAGAGCACTTTTTTCTGCTGCTGTTACTTCGTGAAATCCTGAAGCAGTTGAAATAGCTAAAGCAGATTTAGCTTCTATTGTTTTCAACATTGATACAATTGATTCTTTAAGCGGGATTTTTTTTCTGTCCGTTTGATCCGTGATGATTTGGCTAATTTCAGCATAAGCATGTGCATTGCGTTTTCTTGCGTGTTTCTTACTTTCAAGGACAAGAAAAATACCACCAGAACCGGTTATAACACCGCCGCCAGGATAATTTTTACGGTCCCAAACGGGTGTCCATCCACCGCGTGTTAAGAGCCCTCCAAGTTCATGGGACAACAACATATCATAATTTTGTGCGTTATAAGAGCTTCCCACCAGTGCATGTGTACTCTGTCCTGAGCGAATACGAGCTACAGCAATTTGAAGTGCAGAAAGTCCGCTGCCTTCTTCTCCCATAAACGTACGAGAAGATCCTGTTACTTTATGAACAATTGAAATATTTCCAGCCAAAAGATTTGAGAGTTGTGCCAAAAATAAAGTTGGACGAAGTTCAGTCGAAAGAACCGAATTTAACATGAAAGCATGATCAGGTACTTTACGTGCTTGTGAGAGAATTTGTGTATCAACAACGATATCACGTTCTCCTCCACTTGCTGCAACGATCATATCCATTGTTGATGTTAATCGCTCATCATTTTTCATGCCTGCATCATCAAGAGCAAGGCCAGCTGCATAAGTACCAAGGCGCTGCCATGTGCCCATTTGCCGTTGATCACTTTTTTTGGGAATTTGTAAACTCCAATCAACTTCGGGCAATTGATGGACAATGTAAGGTGAAAAAGTTGTACAGTCAAGATTTGGTGTAACTGTAGGATTGTTTAAGAGATCCCAGTGATGATTAATTCCTTCACCCAGAGAGCTTATAAGTCCTATCCCAGTAATGAGTACAGCTTGATCATACATGATAAAAAATTATTCCGCCTGTTTTAAGGCAACGAGTTCATCAATTTTTGCACAAAGGTTTTTTAGAACAAAGTATTCTTCCGTTGCAGCTGCACCTTCGTTGATTTCTTGCGTCCATTGTTCTAGTGGAATTTTAATTCCAAAAGCTTTATCAATAGCGAAAACAATATCAAGAAAATCAAGGCTATCGATTCCCAAATCGTTAATTGTATGGCTTTCAGGTGCGATTGTGCAGCGATCAATTTCACTGATTTCTGCTATAATATCAGCGACTTTATCAAACGTAGAGGGCAATATCCGATTCCTTATCATAAAATAAACATATTCCTTTTCTAAACTCTTTTTCCTTCAAAAAAAAGACTTAATCCAGAATATAGCTACCTTTTCTATAGAGAAAGCACGTTTGCAGAGCGTGAAATGCTACATTTCAAAACTTCGAAAAACTTTGAAGTTTTATTGTGAGTTTGCTTATTTTCATTTATCTCATTTTGGAGTTTTTTCTATTTGCGGCGAGGACTGCAAGAGCTGTCATATTAACAACTCCTCGTGAAGTAACCGAAGGTGTCAGGATATGGACAGGACGTGAGGCTCCAATCAAAATAGGTCCTACATGAAGCGCATTGGTTAGATTTTTTACGAGATTGAGTGTTATATTAGCTGCGTCAAGTGTTGGAAAGACAAGTAAATTAGCTTCGCCTTTGAGACGTGAATCGGGAAAAACGCGATCACGAAAAACTTCGGAAAGAGCGGCATCACCGTGCATCTCTCCATCGGCTTCTAAATTTGGATATAATTCAGCAAGAATTTCAGTTGCGCGGCGCATTTTACGCGCACTTTCTGTATTTTTTGAGCCAAAGTTTGAATGTGATAATAATGCCGCTTTGGGTGTTATACCAAATGCCTCAATTTCTTGTGCAGCCAGTACTGTCATTTCTGCCAATTCTTCTGCAGAAGGATCTTCATTGACGTAAGTATCTGTTAAAAAAAGAGTACGACGTGGAGAAATGAGCAAACTCACAGCAGAAAAATGACGAACATTTGAATCAAGCCCTATAACTTGTTCAATCAATTCAAGATGACGTTCAAAACGCCCTTCTAATCCACAGATCATTGCATCGGCTTCTTCACGCATCACAGCGAGGGCTGCAATCGCTGTTGTTGATGTTCTAACAATTGTTTTTGCAACTTCGGGTGAAACACCACGTCTTCCTGTGTAGCGAAGAAATAAATTAACATAATCACGAAAACGTGGATCATTTTCTGGATTTGTAAGTTCAAAATCTATACCGGGTCGAATTCTTAGACCAAAGCGTTTTAATCTTGCTTCTATAACATGTGGTCGGCCAATGAGGAGAGGAATAGCCGTTTGTTCTTCAAGTACAATTTGTGCCGCTCGAAGCACGCGTTCATCTTCACCATTGGCATAAATGATGCGTTTACGTTTTGCTGTTTTTGCGGCAGCAAAAACAGGCTTCATTGTTAATCCAGAACGAAATACGAATCGATTAAGGGTATCATGATAAGCTTCCATACTTTCAATTGGTCGAATTGCGACACCCGTTTCCATTGCTGCTTTAGCAACGGCAGGAGCGATGCGTAGTATTAAGCGCGGATCGAAGGGAGAGGGAATGAGATAGTTTGGACCAAAACTGGGTGGTTTCTTTGAGTATGCACGTGCTGCAACATCTGAAGTTTCTTCGCGGGCGAGAGCAGCAAGCGCATGAACCGCAGCCATTTTCATTTCTTCATTGATTGCAGTAGCACCGACATCTAATGCACCACGGAAGATGTAAGGAAAACAAAGAACATTATTGACCTGATTAGGATAATCAGAGCGCCCTGTGCATATCATTGCATCCGGTCGCACAGAACGCGCTTCCTCTGGCATAATTTCTGGTATTGGATTAGCGAGTGCTAAAATTAATGGATTTGGAGCCATTTTTTTTAGATACTCAGATTTCAAAACACCTCCTGCTGAAACGCCTAGAAAAATATCCGCATTATCTATAATTTCCGATAAAGTTCGTGCATCAGTTTTCTGTGCATAATTGATTTTCCAACGATCCATAAGTGTCTTGCGGCCTTCATAGACAACTCCTTCTAAATCGCTAAGCCAAATATTTTTAACTTTTGCTCCAAGACGGACTAAAAGGTTAATACAAGCTAGAGCTGCGGCACCTGCTCCCGAGGCAACTATTTTGGCATTTTCAATTTTTTTTCCTGAAAGATTTAATGCATTTAATACGGCCGCAGAAACAATAATGGCAGTTCCATGTTGGTCATCATGGAAAACTGGAATATTCATTTTAGCACGGAGTTTTTCTTCGATTTCAAAACATTCAGGAGCTTTTATATCTTCAAGATTAATACCACCAAATGTGGGCTCTAAGGCAGATACCGTTTGTATCATTTGTTCAATGTTGGGGGCATCAATTTCAATATCAAAAACATCAATATTCGCGAATTTTTTAAATAAAACAGCTTTTCCTTCCATAACAGGTTTTGAGGCGAGGGGACCGATGTTTCCTAGTCCAAGAACAGCAGTCCCATTTGATATGACGGCAACTAAGTTAGAACGGGAAGTATATTGAGCGGCAAGATTTGGATCTTTGTGAATTGCAAGACATGGTGCAGCGACACCTGGAGAATAAGCAAGAGCTAGATCACGTTGATTATCAAGAGGTGTTGTCGCTTGTATTTCTAGTTTTCCTGGTTTTGGATGCTGGTGATAAAAAAGAGCAGCACTATCAAGTTCAGCTTTTTGTGAACTGAAGTTACTATTTTGTTTTATAGACATTTTTACGATATCCAAATTAGTGTATGTTTATATGAAAGCTATATCTAAGATAAGGTTTTGTTCACTGAGAGATCCTCATTTTTCTGAATACAAAAATGCATAAACATGAGAAAATTTTTCTAAATCGTTAAATCGATTTGATGTTTCTTTTCATTTGTACTTATTAACGATTCCGTTGATATCAGCACGATTAGCTTTTTCTCCTTACAAAATCCGCGGGAGTTAGATAATTAAAAAAACAAGTAAAACATTATTAAATTTTACATTACCAAGCAGTTATTTTTTTTGCAATGCCGGCGAGAAAGGAAAAGACAGAAAAGGGTTGTTTATTAATTTAACCTGGGTGTCGTAAACATATGCTTTATTTCTTTATATGCGTATGGGGTTTATAAACCACTGTTTGTAAAACCTAAACTGCGTATAATTTTAAAAACTTTTTTATTGTTAATATGCTAGCAAAAAAGAATTTAAGCACTGATGAAAAGAGCCATGTATGTGTGGCAAGTATATGTGTTTCAATGAATGAAGATTTAGCAGTAAAAATCATGATGAGCATTTTATACATATAGTTCATTCTTTGCATAATTTATAGGTGGAGTAGTTGAAGATGGTTAATAAGGGAAGTATGAGAGATCATGCTTATTCCATTGGATATGATGTTTTAAATAGGGCTATTGCTTAGAATATCATAAAAAACGAATGCTAATTATCCTTCCACTTTTGATATACAACACACTACACTTGCAACCAGCATGTTGCATGACGATGGGTGATGAATGCAACTGGAAAAGAAAAAATGGAAAAAACATCTTTTCTCACTTCTATTGTTATCTATTGGATACGACCACTCGCATGAGCAAGCATAGTGTACACTTTTCCAGTATCTGATATCAGATATTTTCTAACTGTGTTGGAAGTACCAGAACTGTGCGATACATCACGTAATAGTTTTTCAAAATCCGCAATATATTGATTAACTGAACGTTTAAAATCAACATCGTTCATATATTTTTTCTTAATCATTTCAAATATTGTTTTTCCGTTCAAAGTGTAAAGGCGTTCTGTTACGATATTTTTTTGTCCACGCTGATAATGATCCCATAGTTCAACGACAGCATTATGGTTAATAGCTCCTACTATACCTGCTGCTAATGAATTAAGGGACTCATTTGCAGGACGTGGTTTTGTTTGTACTTGTGTAAAAACAGCATCATTAGGCATTTCATCATACCACGATTCCTCACGTGAAGCTCTTTCTAGGAGATTCGATACCCATTTATTGGGCCTTTTTTTGCTATGGTTTTGCTGCAAAGTAGGTTTAGGTGGTACTATCTTCTTAATGACTTCAGAGGAAATACTATCACTCCTTTTCAGCGTTGGTGATGTAGGAATTGCCGATATTGGTGGCTCATTCACATTCTTTTGATTGCTTTTTTGTATAACGTTTATCAAATCCTTTAATGCTGTAATTTGTTCATTCAGAGCAGTGCGAATCGTTTGGGTTGTTTCTTTCGTTTTTGCTGGAAGATTTTGAACATTCTCATTAATATCCTTATTAATTTTTGAAAGTTCTATACGAACTTCATCGGCTGAGCGACGTATATCTTCTGCTGCTCCTGAAAAACGTATTGAGGCTTCATTAATAAGCTGATTAAGTGATTGTTGGAGTGAATGCGTGGAGTTACGCGCACTTTTGTCAGTGCGTTCAAGTGCTGAGTTGAGAATATTTTCATAATGTTCAATCAATTGATTGATTTCATTAGACTTTGAAATAAGAGCATTGCTTAATGCAGAAAGTGTGTTGTGTTTTTCTTCGAGTGTTATACTGAGTGAGTTTTCAGATTGCTCGAGAACGCGAACAGTCTCAGAAAGTGTCTTAGCATGCTCACCAAAACTACTTGTTATATGACTAATTTTCTCAAATGTATTTTGTGAGATTCCTTGCAGAACTTCAACATTGTTATTGAGTGCTTGATTTGAGGCTGATAAATGCTCTGCTACTTGGTTAGTATTGCGGAAAAAATTACTCGCTGTTTCACTAAATTTACCATCAATATTTTGAACTGCTGATAATAAAACATCACTATTTTCATGGAATCTGTAAATTGATTGGTTTAATTGTGCAACGATGGATGAGACATTCTTGACAAGATCTTCTTTCATAGCACTTACTGTTTGAAGTGTTTCAGAGTTGGTTTGTGCCAAGCTATTTACTAAAGATTCATTCTGAGCATAAATCCTTTGTTCAGCATCTTGTGTTGAGAGGGAGAGTTGTTCACCGATATGCTGTGTTAAATGACCAATTGACTCCGTTGTATTTTGCGCAGCTTGATTTAAGTGGTTTGTAAGCTCTGTGATTTTTCCAACATGTTCTGAAATTTGAGTAGCTGTTTGATTGTTCACTTCTTCCAAACGGCTACTCACATCAGAAAGCTGATATCCTAAATTATTTTTAAGATTCTGCATGGAGTGATGTAAAACATTGCAACGTTCGCTAAGAACTTGTTCAATTACTGTTGTTGAAGTGTGTATTGTTTCATTCAACAAAGCTTGTGCATTATGACTGGCCATTGTAAAGGCTTCGACAGTATGAGCGGTTTGTTCAGACAGTACAGACAGAACTTTTTCACTGGTATCATAAACTGTTTGTTTAACGTTTGATACAATGCGATTCCCAGATGTTGAGAGAACATTTTCCGCTTTCGTAGCAACATCGGTTACAGATGAAAGAATTTGCTCACCCGTAGAAGAAAGAATATCAGAAGCTTCTAAAACTTTATCACGTAAGCTGCCTGTAACTGTGTTAACAGAATCTTCTAACGTGATTCGTATATTATCAATGCTTGTTTTCAGTGCTTGTTGCATTATTTTACTTTGTTCATTATTAAGCATGATAGATGTTTTTAATGTATCAGAGCGCTCGTCAAGAGCAGATGCTTGCATCTCGATGGTTTCACATACTTGTCCAAGTTTTTCTGACAATGTTTCTTCTAGTGTGCTTGCACGTTCAAAAATTTTGTGTGCGCGAACTTCTAAATTTGCGTCGAAAGATTCCATGCGTGTTTCAAGGGTTTCAAAGAATGTCCCACTAGATTGAGAGAGAGTATTCTTTAAAATTTCAGCTTGGTTTTTGAGGTTTTTGATATGACCTTGCACAGTTTCAGTGATGCTCCTATTGTTGGAAACAATTGCATTCTCGACTAAACCTATTTGCTGTTTTAATGCAGCATCAACATGTATATCACTTTTGGTTATGAGATTATGGATTGTTTCCATCCGTTGCTCGAGAGTGCGCGCTTGATCTGCAAGAACTTCGTTAAGAGAAAAACTATTAATCGCTAAAGAATCACGCAGAGCGTCAGCACGTATATCAATATTTCTAGCTTGCGCTTCTAAAGCTTCTTTTGTTGTATTGCAGCTTTCTACAATGACTTCTTGTAGCTTATCTGTACATTGAACTATATTTGCGAGATGACTTTCAGCATGCTGATCAACGATTTGAACATTGTCAATCAAAACTTTTTCAAGACTTGAAGTATTTTGAGCTAGAACAGCAATCTGATTTTTTAATGTATCAGCGATTTTATTTTTTTCGTTATCGAGCATGTCTGCTATCAGAGTTCTTTGATCGGAGAGTTGTAATTTGAAGTCTTGCGAACGCTCCTGTATAATATCAACAATTGCATTATCGACATATTGAACTTCCTCTCTGAGTCTTTCTTTGCTTTTGTCGATTGTGGAAAGAATAGTTTCATGCCCATTTGTAAACGCTTCGGTAATATCAGCGGTTCTTTCTTGGAGATTTGTGTTAATTTGCAAGATATGATTTTCTAAGAAATTACTCAGTTTTTCAGCATTATCTTCTAGGGTTTGGCTGCGAGCTATGAAGGATTCGATTATAGAATCGCTGTGTTCTTTAAGAGAGAGATCAACAGTTGCTAAACGGTTTTCAAAGGCTTCAATTGCTTCAGAAGTGACATTATCAAACTTAGAAGAGAGTTTGTATGCTTTTTCATCGAGTTGTATGATTTTTTCATCAAAACCCTGTAGAAATTGATTATTGCGATTAATAATGGATTCATCCAGTGCTTTAAATTTTTCATCAACATTATGGAATGTTTGGTCTGTGACCGTTTGTATACGTGTTGCAATTTTAGCGATGTGCATTTCAGTTTTAGCAGCTGTTTCATTAAAGTTTTTTTCTATTTGTTTTTCATTATTATCGAAACGTTCTGAGAAACTATCAAAGTTTTTCCCTAATTCATAGAAAAACTCTGTGTTTCTTCGCTGAATTTGTGTCGTGGTTTCATTAAATTTTTCAACAAGCTTATTTGTTACACCATCACCGGCATAGGAAAGTTTTGCAACAAGATCTTCACCCTGTTTTTGTAAAGTCTGGGAAAGAGTTTGCACAAGTTTTTCAACATTGGTTATAATTTTTGAGGTAACTAAGCCAAATTCATCACTTAGCTGTTCCTGTGTTCCTTTAATTGTTGATTGTACGCGATCAGCATGATTCAAAATGGCTATACGTTCATTGCTTAATTCTTTGATTAATGTATAAATGCGCGATTCATTTTCAGCATAAGCTTGTTCCAGATTATGGACTTCACCTTGTATAATCGCTTCAAGTTCGACAGCACGCCCAAGGGTACGTTCAATTCCCTCATTCATTGCTACTACTTCTTCACGAATAGTTTGTCCTATAGCGATAGCTTGTTTTTCAGATATATGTTGCGGTTCACTGAGGCGCTGTGCAGCATTTGTCATAAGAAGAGCAATATTATGTAATTCGTTTGAGCGTTTTGTTAATTGAGCAAATCCCCAAGATATAAGGATAGGGATTGCCGTTCCCGCTGCTACAGCTAGACCTGTTGAAGATAAGGCAAAGGTGGTGATATTCGATAAGGAATTAAAACCAGCAGGAGCTAGTTTATGAGCAATAAAAGCACCTCCTGTTGCCCATAAAACACTGAGTGCTGTTGTACACCAATAGATCCGAGAGGTAGAACGCTCTTTTAATAATTCAAAATTTAAAGGAGTTGTTATATCATCGTTAGCAGGAAGAAGTTTTGTAGACAATAATGTGTTATTAACAGTTCCACCTGAAAGTTCAGGTGTGGGTTTGGGAGCAAAAAGCTGCTCAACAACGGATTCATCAATAACAGCGTTGTCATGAATATCTGAGACAAGAGTTGAAGTACCGTTTTCAGTGAAAATTTCTTCTTCTGCCATTGCAATCTTTTGAATCAAATCATCTACATTAACGACATTTTCAGAATTATTGAATGATATCGTTTCGATTGCAGCATTATCAAAATCAAAGTTCATAGCTTTTGTGAGAGCTTCTTCAACTTCAACTTCAAATGTTTGTAATTTGGTTCTGCGTGCCATACTCGCCTCGTACTCTTACAGATGGAAAAAGGATACGTCCTCCTCCAGATATTCTAGTATACTAGCTGTTAATTATTTAGAAAGGAATATGTTAAGGGCAAAATTTTGAAAACTTATCAAGATAAAGTTAATGCGATTACTTTATCGTGTTCAAAAATGGTATAAAGTGCAATAAAAACAAGGTAGTACTTGAGCATAATAAAAATACTGTTTACAACTTTCTCCTACAGGTTGAAAATTATGCGACTTTTATATCTGAGTGAAAACAATTTAATGACAGTTAAGCTCGGTATTAAAAAAATGCGGCGTGTAGGTGCGTTTGTGGTTGTGCCGTCTATCTTTTCTTGTGTTAATGATAAATTAATAAATCATGCTTTTATCTATTGCCTCATTTCTATTAATTGTAAACGAGAGAAAACAGCCATTATATTTTCTGAAAAGGTTATTTTTGATTTTCATTCATAAAAAGTCAACTTAAGGAGAATCTCGTATTGAATGACAAATTTTTACAAGTTGTGGTACTCACTGCTATAAATTGGATAGTTTTTTCTCGATATTAAGTTGTCTTTTGCTAATTTTGAAGCTACTACGTTGACAATTTGATATTTTTCAGTCGATATGCGTGCACGAATATTTCATGCAATTCGAGATGAAGGTGTAAGAATAATGGCAGAACGATCACAACACCTGCAAGATGTATTTTTAAATACGGTGCGCAAACAAAAAATTTCTCTTACAATTTTTCTTGTAAATGGCGTTAAACTGACGGGTATTGTAACCTCGTTTGATAATTTTTGTGTTCTTTTACGTCGTGATAGTCATGCGCAGTTGGTTTATAAGCATGCTATTTCTACAATTATGCCTGGACAACCTGTACAGATGTTTGAAAGTGAAAATTCTGAATAAGCAAGTTTCTTTACTCTAGTCTTCTTATTCCGTTTGATAAAATTCTTAGATTGCCGTGATAAATGAAAATGAGAGATTTTGGAGATTTTCTTCACAGGTTGCAAAACGGGTGCGCTCGCTTGTTTTGATACCAATTTGCCAAGAAAACAGAAGTGAAAGTGCTTCCAGTAGATGCTCAGTATCTTCTCGGGTTAAAGAGGCATTGGGGTTGGCCCGTGCTATAAGGTTGGACGTTGTTCATTATGAAACGGTGAATATTGCTGCGCTTCGTCCTGCAACTTTATTGAGAAAGGGTAAAGTAGATGCGCTTGCCCATTATATAAGTGAATATTCTATTGAGCTTGCGGTTATAGATTATTTTTTAACACCAGTGCAGCAACGTAATTTAGAAAAATTATGGAATTGCAAAGTTATTGATAGAACAGCTTTGATTCTTGAAATTTTTGGAGATCGCGCGCAAACAAAAGAAGGGGTTTTGCAAGTCGAGTTGGCGCATTTATCTTATCAAAAAAGCAGGCTTGTACGCAGTTGGACACATCTAGAAAGGCAACGTGGTGGACGTGGTTTTTTAGGCGGTCCTGGTGAAACTCAAATTGAAGCGGATAGGCGTATTTTGCAAGAGAAAATTATTCGTATCCGCCGCGAATTGAAAACAGTTATTAAAACACGTGCTCTTCATAGAGCTAAGAGAAAAAAAACATCCCATCCTGTTGTAGCTTTAGTAGGATATACCAATACAGGAAAATCAACTCTTTTTAATAATTTAACTCGTGCAGATGTCCTAGCAAAGGATATGTTGTTTGCAACGCTTGATCCAACTTTGCGCAAAGTTGTTCTTCCTCATGGAAAAATTATTCTTTTATTTGATACTGTAGGTTTTATCTCTAACTTACCAACGCATTTGATTGCAGCTTTTCGAGCAACTCTTGAAGAAGTAGTTGAAGCTTCCCTCATTCTTCATGTGAGAGATATGGCAGATGTTGATCATTATGCACATGCCAAAGATGTTTTGGAAGTGCTTTTGAGTCTTGGTATCAATGTTGATGACACAGAGCATATTATAGAAGTTTGGAATAAGATTGATTTATTGGATGAGCACGCATTGAATATTTTGCAAACAAGCGCAAAAACACAGTTAAATCCTGCAGTAATGGTATCAGCGCTCATGAGTGATGGTTTAGATCAATTATTAATAGCAATTGAAAAGCGAATTTTTGGTAAAATGCAAAACGTTGAATGTCTCTTAAGACCTCATGAAATGTTTCTTATTGATTGGTTTTATGAAAACTCTGGCGAAATAATGCAGGAAGGACATGATGATGGTTCCGTTACCATTAGAGCAGTACTTAGCTACGAAGCAAAAAAACGATTAGATCGTATCAAACAGAATATGGATTAAAGTTTTTTGAGATATTTCTGTACATTTTTTCTTCATTTTTAGGCTTTTCTTATCTCAGAATAATATGACTTAAAGTTAAGAGGATAGTTACTACTTTCTCTTAATAAAAAGATATGAAGTATTTTACTGGTTGAAATAAAGATGAGTCTTAAGAATAATAAAAGACTGTTTGTACGCATGAAATTACGAAATGTTTTGTCCATTTTGCTGTTAGTAGTGCTATGTACATTTTTGATTTTGTTGTATTACTTTATTCAACCACGGATATATCGGGCAACCTTAACATTTTCGTTATCTGATTCTGTGGGAAAACCATTGCCAATTGATAAACAAAACAATGTTCTCTCCTTTTTATTTTTACAGCCTATACTTTTAAATGATTCAAACTTACATAATTTTTCTTTAAATATTTATCAGAAGAAAGATTTGCGTGAAAATGTTCGTTTGTCTCGTAATGGTGATCTCATTGATCTTACTTTTGAAGCTGAAACTTTTGAAGCTGCTCAACATGGGTTAGAGGATTTGTTTTCTGCATTTTCACAACCAATTGTAAAAGAAAAAGTACTGTTAACGGAAAAGAAAGCGGACCAGCACTATGATAAGGCAACGGTACGAAATATAATGCAAGACTTTCGTTCATCTGTTGATTCTTTTATTTACCGCAATGTAAAACAAACAGAGCTTAAAGATCTTTCTGTGCAATTAACGGAAGCAACTTTAAAGCGTATTCATTTAACGAGTTTGTGCTCAGCTATTAACATGATGCGTGAAAACGGACAGTCTTTACTGTCTTTATCATTTATTGCAAGTAATTCAATGATTTCTGCATTAGAATCTAAGCGTGATCTTTTGGAGACACAAAGAGCACATATGGTTGCACAATTAGGTTGGACACATCCTCAAATTAAGGCAATGACTGCGGAATTAGAGGTAGTTTCTCATCAACTAGAAAATAAAATTTTGCAGATTGTTCATCAAGTTCATGCAGACGAAGCCATTGCAACGGAATTTGAAAACCAGCTAAAAGAAAGGATTGGCCTTTTTGTGACAGATCAATCTCAATCTTTAAATCAATTATTTAATGAACTCGAAAATAAAATAAAAGCCGTGGTAGATGCTCAAAACAAAGAGACAAAAAGAAATTCTTCTCTCTTGCAAAATACAAAGATTCATGTGGTTATGCCAACAACATTAGCGCCAATTTCTTTTATGGCTCTTTACGGAAAAAACATTATTATTGGCGTGTTTGCAAGCTTAATCATTCTTTTGGGAGGCGTGTTGTTGTTTCATCAATGCTCTGGAACAAAAAAAGATAAATTGGAAGAGAATAGCTCCAAAAACAATGAGAGCGTTTTAGTATCTAAGAGAACGAAAAACCTTGAGTCTTTTATTACAATAGAGGAATTATCTGATTTTTTGAAATATCGTGCTTCAACGGTTGTTTCAATCATTGGGCTAGAGGCTGCACGGACGGCAGCAAAGCTCTCTCTTCATCTCGTAAAAGAGCGTAAAACAATTCTATTGGTAGATATTTCTGGTCAACAAATAGAAAAAGTTATTGGTCCACATCGGGGATTGAGCGATATTTTAACTGGGAATGCCCAGTTGCAGGATGTTATTTATCGTGATTATGACACTGGGGTTGATATTCTTCCTCAGGGGCTAACGAGTGCTGTTTGTGCACAAGATTTTTCAAATGATATCCCTAATCTAGTACAAGAATTTAAAAAAGATTATGATTTTATCATTTTGGAAATGGCGAGTGAGCCCAAATATGGATTTGAGCAATTTGCAGAGTTAACAGACCATTACATTTGTAGTATGGCTCTTAGTGAACAGGATTGGATGATGCAAATGGTGAGCAGGTTTCCAAAAACTGTTTACCGTGTGGTTACATCATAAATATTGCAGAATGCTAATCGCATGTTGTAAGTGGTATGCTTGTCTTGTGTTAAACTTGCTGTACATATTAAAAATAGCTAAGACTTAATATTTAGATTTTGAAATAAGTTGTGGTTGGAGAAAGACGTGGGGCAATTAAAGATGGCTGTAAAAAGATTGAATGATGATGTTTTGACACCGTTGCAAAAGAAATATCGAAAACAAATTCAAGTGTGGCTTTATTTTATTTTATTTCTTTGTTTGGCAATTGTTTTAGTGGGAGGGGCTACCCGTCTGACAGGATCAGGGTTATCGATAACCGAATGGAAGCCTATTCACGGTGTCATTCCACCAATTGGTGTGGAGCAATGGCAAGAGGAATTTTTAAAATATCAACAGATAGCGCAATATAAGCTGCTTAATCGTGATATGACGTTAAGTGCATTTAAGGTGATTTTCTGGTGGGAATGGGCGCATCGCGTGTTGGGACGTCTCGTTGGTCTTGTGGCTTTATTTGGTTTAATTTGGTTTTGGGCGACGAAGCGTATTGAAAAAAATATTTTGCTCCAACTTATCATTGTGCCGATACTTATTGCATTTCAAGGTTTTATTGGTTGGTGGATGGTGGCTTCAGGTATTGGTCAAAGTGACTTGACAAGTGTAAGCCAATATCGTTTAGCATTTCATCTTATAACAGCATGTTTTGTTATTATTTTTGTTACTTATTTATCTCGAGGATTCACAGAATACTCAGAAAAACCAACAAATCAAAGAATTCAATATTTTGCCGGTTGGCTTGTTTTTTTCATTTTGATAGAGATTTATTTAGGTGCTTTGGTTGCAGGACTCCACGCTGGGAAAGTTTATAATACGTGGCCACTTATGGATGGGCAGGTTATTCCTGATGGATTGTTGCAGCATAATCCTGCTTGGCTCAATTTATTCGAAAACCCCTTAACGGTTCAATTTGTTCACCGTTTTTTTGCTTATTTTTTGTTTATTGTAGCAGTCATGCATGCACTGTATGTACAAAAAAAACTTCCACATTCAACCCATTCTCACCGTGCATTTATTATATGTATTATGATCATTATTCAAGCACTTTTGGGTATTCTTACTCTGTTACATGAAGTTCCCATAAGTTTGGGGCTCATTCACCAAAGTGTTGCATTAGCAATCTTATGTTTTTCAGTTGCACATTGGCGAGCAACAAAAGGAGCTTATCCGTGCTGTTGAGTAAAAGTTTGCACTCAGAGAAGTTTATCCTCCTAAAAGCATTAAGTCGAGATTTTGAACAGCAGCTGCGGATGCACCTTTCCCTAAATTATCGAATATGGCACAAAGATTGAAAATTCCTTCACGTTCATTGCCAAACACGAATAATTTCATCCCATCTTTATGTGCTAAGCATTCTGGATTGAGTTTTGTGAGAGCATCTGTTTCTTCTTGTGAAGCAACTGATATGATGTTCTGCCCATCATAGTGGTTCTCAAGAATTTCACGTAGATTAGAACAATTGGCTGATTTTGTAAATAAATGGCGATGTAGTGGAAGATTTACAATTATTCCTTGGGGAAAACGACCTACACTTGGTACAAAAATTGGTGTTTGGTTGATCTGTCCATGGATTTTAATTTCTGGGATATGTTTGTGTGCGAGATTGAGACCATAAACAAAATAATTTTCTTGAATATTATTTTGTTGAGATAAGTTTTCCATTTGTGCAATCAATTGTTTCCCACCACCAGTATAGCCAGAGATTGCGTTAATTGATATGGGATAATAAGCATCTAGCAGACCGGCTTCACGGAGAGGCCGAATCAAACTAATTGCGCCGGTAGGATAACATCCTGGATTGGTCACGTAGTGTGCTGCTTGGATACGCTTTTTTTGTCCTGCCGTCATTTCAGGAAAGCCGTAAACCCAGTCTGCTGCAACACGGTGGGCTGTGGAACTATCAATAATTCTAATATTTTTATTATTTTTAAGCCAGTTAACTGTTTCGCGTGCAATATCATCTGGAAGACACAAAATGGCAATATCGGTTTGATTAAGATAGTCTCTTCGGATATCAATGTTATGCCGATCTGTATGAGCAAGAGAGAGTAATTTAAAATCTGAGCGCTCTGCTAGCCGTTTTTGTATCTGTAATCCGGTTGTTCCATGTTCACCATCAATAAAAACTTTCGTTGTCATTCTACTAGCCTTGAATTCATTTTTTGCAGCCATACTCAGTTTATCACATTATCAATTATTTTAAATTATTACCGATTTAAATGATAGTTATTAAATTATTGAATTTCTTGAGATTATATATCTCTTTGCTTTTAAAAAGTGTGACAAGTAAGAGTAGATGAGAGGAAACTTAATACCCATTTTGCAACATTTTTGTGTGGGGGGAGAGCTTTGTTGTTTATGTTACCAAGGATAAGATAAATATTTATACCATTTTTGAGTGAAAATGGTTTAAAGTGTTTGGTTTGCGTGATTTGCTATGTTATCGTTCAATGACTTTATTTTTTTAATGTTAGGAATGTGTTTTATGACTCAGCAGCAAAATGACACACAAAAGCGCTTTTTTAATGATACTTTACAAACTGTTGATATTGAAATCTTTGATGCAATGAGGAGGGAGTTTGAGCGTCAACAGCATGAAATTGAGCTGATTGCTTCAGAGAATATTGTTTCAAGAGCTGTTCTTGAAGCACAGGGGTCCGTTTTAACCAATAAATATGCAGAAGGTTATCCAAGAAAGCGTTACTATGGAGGCTGTCAATTTGTTGATGTTGTTGAAGATTTAGCAATTGAAAGGGCAAAACAGCTTTTTGGTGCCACTTTTGCGAATGTTCAGTCCCATTCTGGTAGTCAAATGAATCAAGCTGTGTTTTTAGCTTTACTTCAGCCTGGTGATACATTTATGGGATTGGATTTAAATGCTGGTGGTCATCTTACGCACGGTTCATCTGTCAATATGTCCGGAAAATGGTTTGATGTTGTGTCCTACGGTGTGCGTCAAGAAGATCAGATTCTTGATATGGAGGCAGTTGAGCGTCTTGCAAAGGAACGTAAGCCCAAACTTATTATAGCAGGTGGTTCGTCTTATCCGCGCTTATGGGATTGGAAACGGTTCCGTGAAATTGCAGATGAGATCGGTGCTTATTTCCTTGTTGATATGTCTCATATTGCGGGTTTAGTTGCTGGCGGTGTTCATCCTTCACCTGTTCCACATGCGCATATTGTAACAACTACTACGCATAAATCATTGCGAGGCCCTCGTGGTGGTTTGATATTGACTAATGATGAAGCTTTAGCCAGAAAGATTAATTCGGCGATTTTTCCCGGTCTTCAAGGTGGTCCTTTGATGCATGTGATTGCGGCTAAGGCTGTTGCATTTCAAGAGGCTTTACAGCCTTCTTTTAAGAGTTACAGTGCTAATGTTGTTGCCAATGCTAAAATCTTAGCAAAAACATTACAGAGTAATGGTTTTAATATTGTGTCTGGCGGTACAGATAATCATTTGTTGTTGGTTGATTTGCGTTCCAAAAATGTGACAGGAAAACGTGCTGAATTGGCTTTAGGACGGGCGCATATTACCTGTAATAAGAATGGTATTCCTTTTGATCCTGAAACGCCATCTATAACATCAGGAATTCGTTTGGGTTCACCTGCTGCGACAACGCGTGGTTTTGCAGAAAAAGAGTTTATTCAAGTTGGTGAATTGATTTCAGAAGTTCTTGATGGACTTAAGGTGGTAAAAGGCGATGATGAGAATCATGCCGTTGAGATGGCTGTTAAGAAAAAGGTGGAGGATATAACGAATAAATTTCCTCTTTACTCTTATCTTAGCATTTGTTAAGGGCACAAAACAGATGCGCTGTCCTTACTGCCAATATGAAGATACACAGGTTAAAGACTCGCGTCCTGTGGAGGAGGGGGCAGTTATTCGTCGACGACGTGTGTGTTCTATATGTGGTGGTCGTTTTACAACTTTTGAACGTGTTCAATTACGTGAGCTCTTAGTCTGTAAAAAAAGTGGTCGATGTGAGCTATTTGATCGCGATAAGTTGATGCGATCAGTTGATATAGCTGTGCGTAAACGCAATATTGATCCAGACTATATTGAGCGAGCAATTTCTGGCATTGTACGCCAACTCGAGAGTTTAGGAGAACCTGAGGTTTCTTCAGAAAAAATTGGGCTTCTTGTGATGGAAGCTTTGAAAAGCATTGATGATATTGCCTATATTCGTTTTGCTTCTGTCTATCGAGATTTTCGTAATGCAAGCGATTTTCACGATGTTATAGACGAGTTGTCAAAGAGTATAACTGGTACAGAATCTCGTCTTGATGAATAAAAAAGTGCAAGATGAACGGTTCATGGCTGCAGCTATCCGTTTAGCGGAGCGTCATGTCGGTCTTACGGGTGAGAACCCTTCAGTTGGCACGTTGATTGTGCGAAACGATGAGGGTACGGGAACATCCATTGTTGGTTATGGTGTAACAGCTATTCACGGAAGTCCTCATGCTGAAGTGCAGGCTTTGCAAATGGCGGGTACTTTAGCTCAGGGTGCTACCGCTTATGTGACTTTAGAACCTTGTTCGCATTATGGCAAAACTCCGCCGTGTGTGAATGCGCTTATTGATTCAGGTATTTCACGAGTTGTTATTGCTCTTACTGATTTAGATAAGCGAGTTGATGGTCGTGGTATTGCTCTTTTACGTGCGGCTGGTATTGAAGTGGTTGAAGGCATTCTAGCTGAAGAAGCTTTTGCAGCGTTGTGTACGCATTGGTGTATAAGGAAGTTACAACGCTGTGCTGTTACTTTAAAAATGGCAATTTCTGCTGATAATGGTGTTGGAAAAAAAGGGCAGGGTGGAATAAAAATTAGTGGAACGATTTCTCACACGCATACTCATATTTTACGTGCTCAAAATAATGCTATTCTCGTTGGTATTGGCACTATACTAGCGGATGACCCACAATTAAATTGTCGTTTGCCAGGGATGGAGATGCGTTCGCCGATACGTATTATTTTGGATGCAGATTTATGCATCCCACTTGATGCAAAAGTTGTCCAAACAGCAAAAAGAATTCCTACATGGATTATTTGTGATACAAATCTTTCCCCAAAAAGCAAAATGAGTACGCTGGAGCAGTGTGGTGTATCTGTGTATTCGGTAGAAATGAGCAATGGTTGCATACAGCCCTTTGCCATTTTACAGCTGCTTTATCAACGTGGAATCAATAGCATTTTACTTGAGGGAGGTGTAAAGACAGGGGAAAAGTTTTTAAATGCTGGTTGTGTGGATCATTTGATATGTTTTTATGCACCCGTTATTTTAGGAAAAAACCGCATTGAAGCCCCTCATTTTGGAAATTATCTCTCGCAATTTCATGAAGTTGAGTCAAGAATGTTTGGAAATGACCGTTTTTATAAATGGAGGCGTAAAACGTTATGTTCACAGGGATTATAACGGATATCGGTTGTGTTGAATATGTTCAACCTTTAGTGCAAGGAGTGCGTTTAAATATTGCTACACGCTATGCTGTAGAAAGTTTAGAAATTGGTGCATCAATTGCGTGTTCAGGAATTTGTCTGACAATCGTTGAGAGAGGATCAAAACAAGCGAATACCAGTTGGTTTGCTGTGGAAGCGTGGGAAGAAGCATTACGTTTGACTAATCTTGCACAATGGACAAAAGGAACTTGTATTAATTTAGAACGTTCACTCAGACTGGGTGATGAAGTGGGTGGACATTTGGTTTTTGGTCATATTGATGGTTTGGCTGATATCATTGATAAGAAAAATGAAGGTGATGCAGTTCGTTTTTTCTTACAAATCCCAACACGATTTACGTCCTTTATTGTAAATAAAGGTTCTATCGCACTTAATGGGACGTCTTTGACTGTTAATTGTGTTGAGGATTGTATTTTTGATGTTCTGATTATTCGTCATACACTTGAAATGACGACTTGGGGGCAAGCTCAGATTGGAGATCAGGTCAACTTAGAAATAGATCAGTTTGCTCGTTATGCTGCAAAATTTTCAGGTTTTAGAATAAAAGATGAATAAGCAAAATTTTATTATTAGTTTTTAGAACTTTGTACTCTATGACTTTAAATTCTTTGCTTCCTTTTTCTTGTGAGATTTCGTTATGATAAAAGAGATACATCAAAAGCCACATTTACTGATTGTTGAAGCACGTTTTTATGATGGAATTTCTGATGCACTTCTTACAGGTGCAGTGAATGCTTTGCAAAAAGCCGAAGCAAGCTATGATATTGTAACAGTTCCTGGAGCATTAGAAATACCAAGTGCAATAGCTTTTGCTGAAAAAAATAATAATAAGGTATCTTACGACGGTTATGTAGCACTTGGCTGTATTATTCGTGGTCAAACATATCATTTTGAAATTGTTGCAAATAATTCTTGTCGCGCATTAATGGATTTAACTGTTCATAAACGCTTGGCGATTGGAAATGGTATTTTAACTGTTGATGATGACAAACAAGCATGGACGCGTGCAAAACAGGATAAAAAAAATAAAGGTGGTTTTGCCGCTGAAGCTGCTTTATGTATGATCGCTCTAAAAAAGAGATTTGGAGATAATCATTAAATATGTCTGATATAAAAGGAAGACATTCTCCGTGTTTAGCCAACAAACGAGGAGCAGCAAGGCTTGCTGCTGTTCAAGCACTCTATCAAATGGATATAGTCGGTTCTGGTGTAATGGAAACGGCAGCTGAATATGAGGCTTATCGTTTAGGAAAAGATATTGATGGGGATCAGTATCTTGACGCTGATTTTCAATGGTTTTTGGCTATTATCACGGGTGTTGTACAGAATCAAAAACAGCTTGATCCTATGCTTCATCAACAACTCTCCGCAGAGTGGTCGCTTTCGCGCCTTGATTCTATACTACGCGCAATTTTGCGTGCAGGTTTATGGGAGTTGATCAACCGTCAAGATGTGCCTGTTGCTGTTGTTACGAATGAATATGTAGATATAGCAAAGGCATTTTTTGACGGTGACGAACCAAAGCTCGTCAATGCAATTCTTGACAGTATGGCAAAAAAAGTTCGCTCCTAAAAGCAATGCTACAATCCCAATGTTATCAGTTCTAACATCACTAGGATTGTATGCAAGCCGTTATACTTTAATTAGTTATAAGTTGGTAAATTCGCAGGACCTTTAATAATTTGGATTAAGAAAGGCTGCTCTCTTGTAGCAGTTGGTGTTGTTTGTGCGATGAAATCAAATATTTGACCATTTTGTAGACCATAGTTGGCTATTTTAGTAACTTGATTATTTTTATTGAAGTAAATAGCCAAAACTTTACGATCAATAATTTTAGTTTTCATAAACTGCATCGCACGGTAGCGAGTTTGTGAGATATAATAGAAAACCTCATTATCATATTTTGTTTTTAGCGAGGGAGTCCCTAAAGTTAAAATAACTTGCTCTTGGCTTGATCCAACAGAAATGGAACTAAGAGCATTCTTATCAAGGATGTAACCTTCTTGGTAGAGTTGGCTTGTACCTGAAGAATCAAGAATACTACAACCGGCAATTGCTGCCATACTGGCTATTAATAGACCAATCAATAACTTCTGTTTGATTAAGGCCACTATGTGAGGCACCTGAAACAATGATATCTTCCTTATGCTTAAATATATGACAAGAAGGTAACCTCAATTTTTTCTCATTTTAGCTTAATCTGCCATAGCATACATTGAGTTTCCCTGTTATAAAATAGATTATGCCATACAGAATTTCTTTAGAAAAGAGAAAAATGAATGAAATGTACTTTGGCTAGATAAAAGTGCAGTGTATTACACCCTTTATGTATTTGCGAGTTGTCAATGAATGTTCAAAGTGTTTCTCAAATAACATTTGCTTTGGCTCATCCAATATCAGTACGTTCTCTTCCCGCCAAAGGTATAAGGGTTCATATTTGTGCGAACCAGCGAGAGTGTGCTCATTTAGCTAAGAATCATGATTTAGTTGAAGTAAAGATGTGTGAGGGAAAATTTCATATTTTTCCGTGGAAAAAGCGCGGGGTGCGTATAAAAGGTCTATTGCGGGCGCGTATAATGCAGTTATGTGTTGTTACGTTAGAACCACTAGAAAATATTCTCCGTGAAAATATTGAGGTTGTTTTTGTTCCTGAAGATTCAAATTTGATGAAGCCAAAAATGTCGGAGGATACAGGAGAATTGTTTTTGGATGTGGAAGGGCTAGATATTCCAGAGGTATTTTATGGTGATAAAATTGATATCGGTGCAGTTATGGAAGAATTTTTTGAGTTGTCCATTAATCATTATCCGCGCAAAGAGGGGGTAAAGATGCGTGTGTTTGAAGATTTGGAAGAAGCAGAGCAAAAATTATCGCCATTTTCTGTTTTGAAAAGTTGGAAGCAGTTGTAAAAATATAAAAAAATTATCTATTGTATACCATTATAAAAACGGTATTTTCTGCGGAGCTATTTTCACATGCTATGCTTTGTAGTTGTTCAATAGCAAAAAGTTATAATATGCGTTTAAAAGCGTAAAAAGATGTGGGATATGCGAACGTGATTAGAATTTCTGTGGATGTAATGGGTGGTGATTATGGTCCGGAAGCAACTATTGCAGGAGCAGCAATTATACAAAAAAAAATTTCCAATATTTATTTTCTGTTTTATGGAGTAGAGGAGCTTGTTAAGCCAGTTTTAAAGAAATACCCTTGTTTGGCTTCTGTGTCGCGCTTCTATCATACAGAAAGTTATACACGTATGGATGAGAAGCCAAGTCAAGCACTTCGCAATGGGCGCGGTAAATCATCAATGTGGTATGCAATTGAAGCAGTAAAGAATGGCGAAGCAGATGCTTGCATTTCTGCTGGCAATACTGGTGCACTCATGGCAATGTCTTATTTTTGTTTGAAAATGATGGCAGAGGCTGAGCGTCCTGGGATTGCGGGTATTTGGCCGACGCTTCGCAGTGAAAGTATCGTTTTGGATATTGGCGCGACGATTGGTGCATCTGCTAGCCAATTAGTTGATTTGGCGGTGATGGGGGCAGGTATGTTTCGCGCTTTATATCACACTGAAAGGCCAAGTGTTGGGCTTTTAAATGTGGGTGTTGAAGAGGTTAAAGGCCTTTATGAAATTAAAAAAGCTGGAATGATATTGCGTGAAGTGCAATTAGAAGGATTAGAATATAAAGGATTTGTTGAAGGCAATGATATTGGAAAGGGAACAGTGGATGTTGTTGTAACGGAAGGGTTTGCTGGTAATATTGCTTTAAAAACCGCAGAAGGGACTGCGAGACAGATAGCGGAAATCTTAAACTCTGCACTGCGCAGCTCTTTTTTTACATCTCTTGGTTACTTTTTGTTGCGGGGTGCTTTTCGTACGCTGAAACACAAAATGGATCCAGATAGGGTGAATGGTGGGGTGCTTTTAGGTTTGAATGGTGTTGTCATAAAAAGTCATGGCAGTGCTAATGCTAACGGTTTTGCTTCTGCTATTCGCGTTGGTTATGAGATGGTTAATAATGGACTTTTAAGAAAAATAACAGCTGATTTACGACGCTTTCATGAGAATAAAGAAACACTTTTTGATCAAGAAGATGAAGTGAGGATGAATGAGGAGTCCTTATGATAAGCTTTTATAATATAAGTAAAAGGTATGAAGAAAAGGTTAGGGATGAATGATTCGATCCGTTATACGTGGTGTAGGAAGTGCCTTGCCCCAAAAAAGCTTGTCGAATGATGAGATTGCGAAGTTTGTTGAAACATCTGATTCATGGATTGTTCAGCGTACAGGAATACGCAAACGTTACATTGCCAATGAGAATGAAACTACTGTTTCTTTAGGAGTTGAAGCTGCACAAGCAGCACTTGTGAATGCTGGACTCACGATAAAAGACATTGATTGTATTATTTTAGCAACCTCAACACCAAACCATACTTTTCCTGCTTCTGCTGTTGAAATTCAATATGCTTTGGGAATGAGCCATGGATTTGCTTTTGATATTCAAGCTGTTTGCTCCGGTTTTATTTTTGCTTTAACAACAGGAGATAGCTATTTACGCTGTGGAGCAGCAAAAAGAATTTTAGTTATTGGATCTGATACATTTTCTCGAATTTTGGATTGGAAAGATCGTACTACATGTGTTTTATTTGGTGATGGGGCTGGAGCTGCTGTTTTGGAAGCGCAGGAAAATGAAGGGAGGGTTGCTTTTGATTGTGGCATATTGTCTACGAAATTGCGCTCTAATGGTGCTTATATTGATAAACTGTATGTTGATGGTGGTCCTTCAACAACGCAAACAACGGGTTATTTACGCATGGAAGGACGAGAAGTTTTTAAATATGCAGTAGGCATGATAACAGATGTGGTTGATGATTGTTTTGCTGCCGCGGGTATAAATTCATCACAATTAGATTGGTTTGTGCCTCATCAGGCTAATAAACGTATTATTGAAGCATCAGCTAAAAAATTGGGAATTTCTTTAGATAAAGTTGTAATTACTGTTGATCAACACGGTAATACATCTGCAGCGTCGGTGCCATTGGCTTTAACAACGGCTCTTTGTGATGGAAAAATTAAAAAAGGCGATCTCATCATGCTAGAAGCTATGGGGGGAGGGTTTACATGGGGGGCAATTCTTATTCGTTGGTAGATTATAGTCGCTTGACCATATTTGAATAAAACGTATAAGTCATTTTGTAATTTTAAATATTTAAATAGGTGGTTATAATGACAAGTAAAACAGTAACGCGTGCAGATTTAGCGAGCGTAGTTTGTAGGAGAGTGGGCTTGTCACACACTGAATCGGCAGCTTTGGTTGAGTTGGTTTTAGACGAAATTTGCAATTCGCTTGTGAGAGGTGAAGCAGTTAAATTATCTTCTTTTGCGACTTTTCAAGTCCGCAATAAAAGTGAACGCGTTGGACGCAATCCCAAAACCGGTGTTGAAGCACCGATTCCACCGCGACGTGTCGTAACATTTAAAGCTGCAAATGTACTTAAACAAAGAATTTTAGACTCGCATCGTGAAAGACAAAAGAACAACACTGTTAAATAAGCCCTGTTGCTGTGTCTAGTATTTGTTAAAGAGATTTAGGTAAGATGAGAATTTGGAATCTTGTTTTAAGTAAACGGCTTTTTAGTTAAAATGTAGTCAAGTATGGTCCTATTTTTGACTAATCTTGTTGAGAAATTTGAAACTTGATAGATCATTATAGAATCGTTTCTAGTGTTTTAGATAGGGTGTTGCAAAATGGATAAGAGCTCTGATGCTTTTCGCACAATTAGCGAAGTAGCCGAGTTATTAGAGCTTCCGCAGCATGTCTTGAGATTCTGGGAAACACGTTTTAGGCAAATTAAGCCAATGAAGCGTGGTGGTGGGAGGCGCTATTATCGTCCAGTTGATGTTGATTTACTCAATGGTATTAAACAGTTACTATACGAGCAGGGGTATACGATAAAAGGTGTGCAGCGTCTTTTGAAAGAGAACGGTATTGCTTTTGTTACTGCATTTGGTAATGGCGATCTTGATGCCATGAATGTCGTGATAGAAAAGAAACGTGCAGGACAAACTTCCGAATCTACCAGCAGCAAGCCTAAGAAATCTTCTTTTGGGCTTTTGAATTTCATGAAGAGTGAAGGAGAGGCGCCTGTCGGTTCCGTTAATGTTTACAAAGACAAGACTGATAAAGCATTGTTACAGGAAATACTTTTTGAATTAATTGAATGTAAACGAGTGCTTGACAGAGCTCGGTAACAATGCCTCTCTTCATTTTATAGTTTTTTTATCTTTTAGCGTATGTTAAGCGTTTATTAAACGGTATAAATCTGGTGCTGTTGCTTCATCTGCTAGTTGCTTAATTGCTTCTTCTATAGACAAGAAGACTTGGTCCGTAGTTCCTAAGCGGCGCATGTTGACGCTATTTGTCTCAGCCTCACGTTTGCCACATACCAAAATTATGGGAACTTTTTGTAAAGAATGTTCTCGTATTTTATAGTTAATTTTTTGATTACGAAGATCTGATGTCGCAGAAAGCCCAACAGCTTTAAGTTTTGCTGTTATTTTTTTTGCATATTCATTTGCTTCTGATGTAATTGTCGCTACAACCACTTGCTCAGGTGCAAGCCAAAGTGGCATGTGTCCAGCAAAATTCTCGATTAATATACCAAGAAAACGTTCCATTGATCCAAAAATAGCACGATGAATCATGACTGGTTGACGTTTTTCTGAATCTTTATCAATATAAAATGCACCAAAACGTTCGGGGAGATTGAAGTCTATTTGTGTTGTTCCACATTGCCATTCACGACCAATAGCATCCTTTAATGTGTATTCAAATTTTGGACCATAAAATGCACCCTCACCTAGAAGGATATTTGTTTTGATTTGTCCTGAGAATCTTGTTTCAATAGTTTTAAGGACGGATTTCATAATATTTTCTGCATGATCCCATAATGCGTCAGATCCAACTCGTTTTTCTGGGCGTGTTGAAAGTTTAAGACTAAT
Source organism: Bartonella refiksaydamii (assembly GCF_902652675.1). Lineage (NCBI taxonomy): Bacteria > Pseudomonadati > Pseudomonadota > Alphaproteobacteria > Hyphomicrobiales > Bartonellaceae > Bartonella > Bartonella refiksaydamii. The sequence goes on along the minus strand of NZ_LR736303.1, from coordinate 4,335 downwards.
TTCTTTAAATCCAAAATCAGCATAAGTGGATAAGATCAAATCATTAATATTGAGGCATTCATCGGCTAACTGCTCATCTGTACAAAAAATATGCGCATCATCTTGTGTAAAGCTACGTACACGCATAAGGCCATGGAGAGATCCTGAAGGTTCATAACGATGGACAAGACCGAATTCAGCAAGCCTTATAGGCAAATCGCGGTAAGATTTTAAACCATGTTTAAAGATCTGTACATGACCAGGGCAATTCATTGGTTTAAGAGCGCAAACATTTTCATTGTTCCAATCTTCAGCTGCTGGAATTACTTTGAACATATTCTCCTTATACCATTCCCAATGGCCAGATATTTCCCAAAGTGATCTATCGAGAACTTGCGGTGCATTAACCTCAGCATATTGATGATCATCAAGACGTCTACGCATATAGTTGGTCAAATTTTGGAACATTTTCCAGCCTTTTTTGTGCCAAAAAATCATTCCTGGCCCTTCTTCTTGAAAATGAAACAGGTCCATTTCACGTCCCAAGCGGCGATGATCACGTTTTTCAGCTTCTTCTAGTATGTGTAGATAAGCTTTTAAGTCATTTTCGTTTATAAACGCTGTACCATAAATCCTCGTTAGCATTGGCTTATCGGCATCACCACGCCAATAAGCTCCTGCAACTTTCATCAGTTTGAAGGCATTCCCAATTTGTCCAGTAGATTGCATGTGCGGGCCGCGGCAGAGATCAAACCAATCACCTTGATAGTAAATTTTTATATCTTGATTTGCAGGGATGCTATCAATAAGCTCAACTTTATAAAATTCACCTTTTTCAGAAAAAATCTCTCTAGCTTTTTCACGAGACCAAATCTCTTTTTTGAAAGGCTTATTGCGTTGAATAATTTCACGCATTTTTTTTTCAATGATGGTGAGATCATCTAATGTAAAAGGTTGTTGACGTGCAAAATCGTAATAAAAACCATTTTCAATAACGGGGCCTATTGTTACTTGCGTCTCAGGAAAAAGTTCTTGTACTGCTTCAGCCAGGACGTGTGCACAATCATGACGTATGAGTTCAAGAGCACACGGATTTTCTCGGGTAATAATTTCTATTTGGCCAGATTCTTCTATGGGATCCGAGAGATCTCGAACGCTTCCGTTAAGGTTATAGGCGATTGCTTTTTTTGCAAGCGATTTAGAAATTGATTCTGCCAATTCCAAGCCAGTCATTTTGGTGGGATAATTACGTTTTGAACCATCGGGAAATAAAAGAGAAACAGAGCACGACATAAAACACCTCTTTAATCCAATTCCGCCAACGATTGCGGATGGTCTTGTAAAAACTTCGTAATAATCAGTTAAGGCCAATAGTTTTATTTTTTATCAATACATACGAAAAAAGAAAAGAACTATTTGTTATGTTTTATAGAAATTTTCCAGTAATGCCAAGGTTTATAAAAACAACAAGAATTTCCAAGAGAGGTGGGGACAGGATCAAATCCATATGTTCCAAATGGACCACAACGCATGATACGAAAAATCCCCATCCATGCACCAGCCCATAGTCCATGGCGTGCGATCGCTTCATAAGTGTATTCTGAACAGGTTGGAGCATGGCGACATTGATTTCCTATAAAACTAGAAAGTGTTATTTGATAAATACGTATCAAGAAAATGCCCAATAATCGTCCAGGTGTTTTTTGCCAAGATCCCGTATAATTTCGAGTTTGTCTCTTTTTTCGTTGAGGTTGTGATTTGAACATTTATTTTTCTTCAATTTGTTTAATACAATCTAAGGTTGCATCGAAGGGAAGCATTGTTGATGAGTGACGTGCTTTATAGTTTTTAATGGGCTGTAAGCAAGAAAATGCTTCAAATGGGGCTTGAGGAGGGGGACCACCTTTCGTTAGCATATGATAAATAACTTCACGTAACATTTTAAGATTTTCTGTTGTTTGTCCTATAATATGAGATGCTAAAAGTGAAGCTGAAGCTTGTCCTAACACACATGCATGTATTTCATGGGCAAAATCTGTAACAATGTAATCTTTTACTTTTAGATCTACAGTGATTGTTGAACCGCAGAGGTGTGCATGCTTTTTTGAAGTTGCATCTGGATGATTCAGATATCCGATTCTGTTTATATGCGCGGCATATTCAAGTATTTTATCACTATAGATATCGTCAATCATGAGCCATTGCCTGAAATTTCGAGAGTCGTGATTGTTTAAGCTTTTAATTCACTTATATAGAGATTATACAAAATAAAACAGATATGTGGCAAATGCTTTGTAAAGGGTGAGTTTGGAGTTTTTAAATGCATAATGTTATTAAAGGAGGTACAAAAGATCCATTTTTATCTGGGAAAAAGCGTCCTAGCTTTGAAGAGGTGGAAGCGGCGATTCGTACATTGCTTTTATGGGTGGGAGAAAATCCAAATCGAGAAGGGCTTTTAGATACTCCAAAACGTGTAGCTAAAGCATATCGCGAGCTTTTTACAGGTTATAGCAAATCGGTTGAAGAAATCTTGGGCACAGTTTTTGAAGAGGTTTCAGGATATAATGAATCTATAATAGTGAAAGATATTTCTTTTTATTCACATTGTGAGCATCATATGATTCCAATTGTCGGTAGAGCTCATATCGGGTATCTTCCAGATAAAAAGGTTGTTGGCCTTTCAAAAATTGCGCGTGTGATAGAAGTTTTTTCTCGTCGTTTACAGACACAAGAAGCTATGACAGCTCAAGTAGCTCATGCTTTAGAAGAACATCTTGAGCCCCGCGGTGTTGCAGTATTGATCGAAGCTGAACACATGTGCATGGCTATGAGGGGGATTCAAAAGCAAGGTGCTACGACGATTACAACAAGTTTTCATGGTTGTTATGAACAAGATCTAGGTATACAGGCTCATTTTATGATGATGATTCAAAGGCCATAGTAAAATCTTATTTTGAAGTCTACATTTTAAGCTATAGGCTATTCAAGTAAAATAAATCATGAGAAAGCGAGAATAGGCTTGTACCTTGCTTTATGATTTGTTAAAGCCAAGATAATTATATGTTTTGCTTCACCACATGCGGTCGTGGCGGAATTGGTAGACGCGCAGCGTTGAGGTCGCTGTGGGGCAACCCGTGGAAGTTCAAGTCTTCTCGACCGCACCAGTTAGAGATTTCCTACAGTCTCACTTGATGTTGTTGTTTATCTTTTTTTATTGTTTTTATTTAATTAATTGTCTTTTATATACGACATTGCTATCTGATGAATCTGTCAAAAGCGCAATTCAAAAGGTGGTTTAAAAAGTAATAGGAAAACAAGAACCGTGATAGATTATCCGCCTTATCTGTAAAAAATTTACCTAAAGGTAAATATGCGGATGGAGTTGGGCTATGGTTTATCAAAACGGCACAGAATCAAGGGCGTCGAGTTTTTCGATTCGATTTCAATAAAAAACGTCGTGAAATGGGATTAGGCTCTTATAGCGTTGTATCTTTGAAAAAGCAAGGTTTAAGACTACAGCTTGCCGTGATCTTTTAAACCAAGGTATTGACCCGATTCGTAAAAAGGAAAATGAAAAATTACGGCGGGCGGTTGATAGTATTTTTTTAAGAGAAATTATTTTAAGCGCTTTTGAAGCTAAGAAAAGTGAATTGAAGAATGAAGGAACAGCAGAAAGGTGGTTAACACCTCTTACATTGCATGTTTTTCCTGAGCATGGAGATATAGCAATTACTGAATTGACGCAGATTGATATAAAAGAGTGCTTATCCCCTATTTGGAAAACTAAAAACGAAACAGCAAGCAAGGCTTTATCGTGTTTGAATATTGCTAATAAAACATGCCGCAGCACGTGGCATAGATGTGGATATGCAATTGGTACCAAAAGCAAAAGCCTTATTGGGAAAATTTATTCAAAATATTCCGGCTATGCCATGGAAAGAAGTTCCTGAATTTTATTAGCCCTTAGATGATAATATTGTATCAAATTTAGCCTTAAAGCTTTTAATTTTAACAGGTGTTCGTTCAATGCCAATTAAGCGTATACGGTTGGAGGAGATTAATCAATCAATATGGATAATTCCAAAAGATGAATTAGCCAAACGGCTGGAGTGGTTAGTTTGTTCGAGACAGTTGTTTTTTGAACTTGCTTCTATTGAAGCAGAGAGCCTCTCCAAGATTGAAAGAGCCGCACGTTTTTTGTTTCTCCAACGTTGTGTCATGTATGGGAAAAAAGAGTATGTCTCTTTTGGTTTTGGAAGAAAAAAAACTACGACTTTTAATCCCGATAAGCTTTTGGCAAGAATGAGGCGTGTAAGGCAAAAGCTTCTTGATACGACGATCTTAAATCTGTCATGG
>NZ_LR736302.1:0-41791 GCF_902652675.1 Bartonella refiksaydamii | reverse complement strand
CAATCGTTCCAATGTTAACATGCGGCTTCGTACGTTCAAATTTGCTCTTTGCCATGCCATCAATCTCTTGTTTTGTTCTCTTATTTCATTAGTACCTAGAAGTAGGACTATAGAACCGAATTAAGCCGAACGGCTACATCAGCCCGACTATTACAACTCTTAAAGACGGTAAAACCCGCCCACTTCATGATGGAAATATCCTTCCATCATACTCACTAGCCCAATCACTAACAACTGTTTGGCACCAACAACTGTTTGGAGCGGGTAGCGGGAATCGAACCCGCATATTCAGCTTGGAAGGCTGCTGCTCTACCATTGAGCTATACCCGCATTACCACGCACCAACTCTCCTTCGATGAATGGTGGAGGGGGTTGGATTCGAACCAACGTAGCATACGCAACGGATTTACAGTCCGCCCCCTTTAACCACTCGGGCACCCCTCCATTACATCGGCAAAGTCGCGCGACAAGGCATCACTCCAACCAAACTTTGATCACCTATTCAATCAAATTGGCTGCGAGGCGGTTATGCCGATTACTGTCCTATCTGTCAACAGAATAAACACGATTCTGTACAAATTTTCTGCTAATAATTTTAAATTACAGCTTTTTTCTATTCATTTCTGCTGTTAACAAGCTATAAAGAAACCATGAAAGAAAAAATATCGCAAAATTCTCATTATGCTCGTTTACGTCGCCGATATCGCGATATAAAAGGACTTTCTTCTCGTTCTGCCGCATACCTGAAAAAGGAAGCTTCTCCCTTGCAGCAAGGGACAATTCGTCTTTATGGTATCCATGCAGTTCATGCTGCTTTAAAAAACCCAAAAAGAGTTTTTGACCGTCTTTATGTTACACCAAACGCCTTAAAACGATTAGATATACCCGAATCAGATTTACCTTGTTCTGTTACATTATGCGCCCCCAAACAACTCGATGCGCTGGTGGGAAGTGATGCAGTTCACCAAGGCGTTGTTTTGGAAACTACCCCCCTCAAGCCATGCCAATTGTCCGAATTAACGAATACTGATCTTGTCATTGTAATGGATCAAATTACCGATCCACATAATGTGGGCGCTATTATGCGCTCTGCAGTTGCGTTTAAAGCTGAAGCTCTTATCACCACATGTCGCCACTCCCCACAAGAAAGCGGTGTTCTTGCTAAAGCCGCCTCCGGAGCGTTGGAGTTGATTAATTATATTACTGTACGAAACCTTGCCGAAACACTCCACGAACTTCATAAAGCAGGTTTTGTCAGCTTTGGACTCGATTCAGAAGGTGAATATCCTCTAGAAACAGCACTAACAGGAAAGAAAATTGCCCTTATTTTAGGAGCAGAAGGGAAAGGCTTACGTAAAAAAACACGTGAAACCATTTGCGCATTAACACGCCTTGATATGCCCGGAAATATCAAATCATTAAATGTTTCAAACGCAGCCACAATAGCACTTTATGCGGCACATAAATATCTTAGATCTTAGTTTTTAACTTTTTTCGCGAAATATCAAAAAAACCAATCAACAAAAAGCCTGAAAAAAAACCACCAATATGAGCCTCCCATGCTATTGAAATACCATCGCCCTCAAAGAAAAAAGATGAAATACCTACAATGAAATCAACACTCAGCCATATACTCAGGTAAACAAGCACACTTCTTGAACACAGCGCTTTTTTAATAGGTAACAAAGGACCTAAAAATCTTTCATTCTGCAGATTGCCTCCCAAATAGTCCCGAAGAAAACCGTAACGTGCAATAGCGCCCATCATTCCAGACACCGCACCTGACGCACCGACAAGTGATATTGCACTCTCTTGATGAAATAGAAAATAAGTCAACACAGCTATGATTGCTGTTAATATCCAAAAAATTAAAAAACGAAAACCACCAATCTGTCTTACCAAAGGAGACCCAAAAACCAAAAGCCAAGCCATGTTAATAGCAACATGTTTAAAACTACTATGCATGAACGAATAACTAATAATAGTATAACAAAATACTAACGGTTCAGCCTTAAATAACATTGGTGTAAATGCAAACAAATCAAGATTTTTAATGTAGAATTGATGAGAAAAAAGATACTGAGAAACAAAATAAATACAAAAACAAAGTGCTATCAAAATAACTATAATAAATGGAACATTCAGTAATGGTTCTTTAGGTTTTTCTAGAAAAAACGATACATTATTATATTGGTTTTTGGCATCTCTCATTGTATAAAATCTCATATTTTCTATGGAATTGATAATGTTTGCACAAAACAAATATATCAATTTTGATAATCAAAGAATATTTAAACCTGACGTTTATTCAGTTCTTCTTGCTAATTCCAAATATCTCTATATAAAAACATTTATTTCTTGTAAAAAATATTTAAAAAAATGAATATTAAGAACACCATTCATAAAATTGTCGCATCATACTAAATATAAATTGAAATTTCTATTGTATAGGACATAGTTTTGATTATTAATCCGCTTAACATGCTATTCAATAAAAAAGGAAAGAGTTGATCACCATGAAAACAAAACTCTATAAATTCATTTGTATTTTCTCTATAGACGAGTGACATTTTATAATTTAGCAATTTGATAGCAAATACTTTTATAAAAAGCATTATAATTGAAAACAAAATAGATAGCTTGCTTCTTAAAGACATAAGTCAAAATATCAACAAGCACTCACTTTCAGCACCTAAGCGCTCTCTTTTCAAGAGCTGTATTAAGCGACTAAAGAAGAATTATAAGATAAACAAAAGCAACGAATTAGTTCCAAGACATCACTCTATATAAAATATCATTGAAGGGGCAGATTCTGAGAAGCCTGTTTACAGTCTTTTAACCAAACGTCATAGATAGGATGCTCTACAGCACTCAAACCAGGGCTATCTGCAAACATCCATCCTGTAAAAATACGCCGTACTCTTTTATCTAATGTCACCTCATTGACTTCAATAAAACCAGTCGTACGGGTTGGTTCGTTCTTGGAGCTCGTATAACACGCGCGCGGCGTCACCTGTAAAGCACCGTATCGATAAACCTCACCCAGAGAAACTTCAAAACGCGTGGTCCGGCCGGTAATTTTATCAAGACCTGCAAAAACAGCAATTCCATTGCTCATGCGTTCGGCCTGCACTCCATAAACACAGAACAAGACCACTACAACTCCCATGAAATAAACACAAAAAAAACGTCCTAATCCTAATAGTAAAAAAGTTCTCATTACATCAAATCAATCGCATCTAAAAAATCTGTTTATAAAGTAGCGCAAATGAGAAAAAATACACGCACGCATTAAAATATTTTATTGTTTAGGCGACCATGCATCGTAATCTTCATGCACACAAGGGCGCTTGCCACTGTAAGTAATCGCTCCTTTCGGGCGATAAGCCTCACTTGTCCCAGTCATATTTGCAATATGGGGCTTTTCCCATTTATATGGGCAATAATCCTCCTGAGGGGGAGGATTATCACAACGATGATGAATCCAACCATGCCAACCTGGTGGAATACTCGAAGCTTCAGAATAATCTTTATAAATGACCCAACGGCGCAGATAACCATCCTTATGAGTGCCCCCTTCATAATAAACATTCCCAAACTGATCTTCTCCCACACGTTTACCTTTACGCCACGTAAAAAAGCGCGTGTTTATAGTATTACCATTCCACCATGTAAAGATTTGCTTTAAAAAAACAGCCATCTTTTAATCCATTCCTTTAGTATACTGAGGAAGTTAATCCTTGGAGTAAACTTGTCATAATATTTGAAATTATTAAAAATAAAATTCCACCGATAAAACCACCCACGATTTCATTTGATAGTCCCATTTATATTCCTTAACATAGGAGTATCGTATTTATGGATCTCCCTCTACTCCATAAAACTTAATCTATGCCAAGTTTCATCTTAACCAACTCATTAACAGTTTGAGGATTTGCTTTTCCACCTGTTGTTTTCATGACTTGTCCAACAAACCAACCAGCTAAAGCAGGTTTTTGTTTTGCTTGCATAACTTTATCAGAATTATTGGCAACGATTTCATCAACAGCTTCCTCTATAGCCTTTATGTCTGTTACCTGCTTCATATTGCGCTCTTCTACAATCTGACGTGGATTCCCACCTTCATTCCAAATAATTTCAAAGAGATCCTTAGCAATTTTTCCAGAAATAGTCCCTTCTTTGATAAGATCAATAATTCCTCCTAATTGATCTGGTGATACAGGCGTCTCTTCAATCTCACGATTATCTTTATTTAAAGCGCCTAAAAGATCATTAATCACCCAATTGGCAACTGTTTTTCCATCACGCCCATGTGCTACTTTTTCAAAATAGTCAGCAATGGCTCTTTCTGTCACAAGAATAGAGGCGTCATATGCTGTCAATCCCATCTCCCTGATAAAACGTGCTTTTATATCATCAGGTAATTCAGGTAATTCAGCGGACAAAGCATCCACAAATGCTTGATCCAATTCCAACGGCAAAAGATCAGGATCAGGAAAATAACGATAATCATGCGCTTCTTCCTTTGAACGCATAGACCGCGTTTCACCTTTGGCAGCATCAAAAAGCCGAGTTTCTTGATCTATGACACCACCATCTTCTAAAATCGCAATTTGACGACGCGCCTCATATTCAATCGCTTGACCAATAAAACGAATGGAATTAACATTTTTTATCTCACAGCGCGTTCCAAAACTTTCACCAGGGCGACGAACTGATACGTTAACATCTGCACGCATAGAACCTTCATCCATATTTCCATCGCAAGTCCCCAAATAACGGACAATTGTACGCAATTTTGTCATATAAGCTTTGGCTTCATCTGATGAACGCATATCTGGTTTAGAAACAATTTCCATAAGAGCTACACCAGAACGATTAAGATCCACAAAAGACATTGTTGGATGCTGATCATGCAATGATTTTCCTGCATCCTGCTCAAGATGTAACCTTTCAATCCCAACTTCAATGTCCTCAAACTGTCCATTCGAATCTGGACCAACAGATATGATAATCCTCCCCTCTCCTACAATCGGATAATGGAATTGAGAAATTTGATACCCCTGCGGTAAGTCTGGATAAAAATAATTCTTACGATCAAAAACAGATCTCAGATTAATATGAGCCTTTAATCCCAAACCAGTTCGAACTGCTTGACGAACACATTCTCGATTAAGAACAGGCAACATACCAGGCATCGCTGCATCAATAAGCGATACATGATTGTTCGGCTCAGCACCAAATTTGGTTGACGCACCTGAAAAAAGTTTTGAATTTGATATGATTTGCGCATGAACCTCCATACCAATGACGACTTCCCAATCACCTGTAATTCCAGAAATGAAACGTTTAGAATCAGGGGTGCGCGTATCAACGATGTCCATTACCAATCCACTATCAATGTTTTCCAAACCTGATGGCTAATATAAAACCATTCTCAGTGCAAGCCTAGAATAGAAATCTTATAAAACAAGCCCGACTTTATCGGGCTTGTTCTTTTAGGATAAATATTAACCTTTTTTAGGTGTTTTTTTCTTAGATGGAACTTTCTCTACAGCTTTTTCTTTCACTGCAGATTTTTTCTTCTCTGGCTCTTTTTCTGTTAAATCTGTTTCGTCATATTCCTTCATTAGCTCTTCAACTGTCACTTCTTTATCTGTGATTTTTATCTTAGCCAACAAATGATCAATGACTTTTTCTTCAAAAATTGGAGCGCGTAAATTTGCAACAGCTTCTGGAGTCTTACGGAAAAAGTCCATAATTTCTTTTTCTTGTCCAGGATACTGACGCACCTGATCAAAAACTGCTGCTTTTAGTTCATCTTCACCTACTTTAACACCAACCTTCATGCCAATTTCAGAAAGTACCAAACCAAGACGGACACGACGCCGTGCAAGCACGCGATATTCCTCCCGTGCCAACTCCTCTGTAACCCCTTCATCTTCAAAACTGCGACCAGCCTTTTTTAAATCGTCATTAACCTGAGCCCATATATTGTTAAATTCAATTTCTAAAAGCCCTTCAGGAATCTCAAAATTATAATCAGCATCTAAAGCATCAAGAATTTGACGCTTAATTTTTTGACGTGTCATTAATCCATATTGACTTTCAATTTGCCCGCGAACAACTTCACGTAAGCGGTCCAGAGATTCTAAACCAACTTTTTGTGCAGCTTCATCATCAATTTTTAGCTCGTCCGGTTTAGAGATAGCCTTAACAGTGATATCAAATTCTGCATCCCGACCTGCCAAATGTGCTGCATTGTAATTATCAGGAAATTTAACAGAAATTGTCTTCGTATCACCTGCTTTCACGCCAACCAACTGCTCATCAAAACCAGGAACAAATTGCTTTGATCCAAGAATCAGTTGCGCATCACTTTCTGTCCCACCCTCAAATGGCTCACCCCCAAGCTTTCCTAGATAATCTATTGTAACACGATCACCTTCTTCCGAAAGACCTTCTTTTAGTGAATAACTACGCGTGGAAGAAAGGACACGCTTTACTTGATCATCAATCTCTTGTTCAGGAATAGTCGCAATCTCACGAGTAACTTCAATATGTTCGAAATCTTTAATTTCAAATTTTGGCAAAACTTCATACTTTAAACTAAAAACAAAATCAGCTTTGCCATCCAGAACTTGTTCATCTTCATTTATATCAATTTGCGGCTGCATCGCTGAACGTTCATTACGGTCAGCTAAAATAGAATGGGGGGCATCACTGATAATCTCATTGAGAATTTCCGCCATAAAAGACTTGCCGTACATTTTTCGTAGGTATCCAGCAGGTACTTTACCAGGACGAAAACCATTAAGCTTGATCTTACCCTTGGTATCATCCAACCGTTCATTCAATTTTTTTTCTAAATCTCTCGCCGGAACCACGATCTTAATTTCGCGCTTCAGTCCTTCATTAAGCGTCTCGGTAACCTGCATTAAACAACCTTCATTTTCCTGAGGAGCGGGATAATCCCACTCTGATAATAACTACATTCTAACACTTGAGTGTTAAATCACCATAAAGCGGAACTCTGAGCACATAAATATCTATAGTGCTCAAAAAAAACCTTTGGTGCGGATGGAGGGACTCGAACCCCCACGGTCTCCCGCCAGAACCTAAATCTGGTGCGTCTACCAATTTCGCCACATCCGCTCAAACTTATAAACCTGTAACCTTACATAAGCGGCGTTTCTATACCATTAATTAAAGAAAAAAAGCAAACAAATATATTAAAAATATCCAAATACACCTCATTCTTAATAAATTGCAAAAATAAAATCTATCCTTTTCATACAGAGCAGCTTCCGCTAAAAGCAGATTATGTTAAATACATTCAACACTCCAATCCATATCATCGGCGGCGGTCTTGCAGGCAGTGAAGCGAGTTGGCAAATTGCACAATCAGGAATCCCCGTTATTTTGCATGAAATGCGCCCCCAAAAAAAATCTGATGCCCATAAAACAGATATGCTTGCAGAACTGGTCTGTTCAAATTCATTTCGTTCTGATGATTCTTCAACAAATGCCATAGGACTTTTACATACCGAAATGCGACTAGCAAAATCTCTGATTATGAAAGCTGCTGACGCCAATAAAGTACCAGCAGGCAGCGCTCTTGCTGTTGACCGCGATGAATTTTCAAAAAACATCACAACAGCGCTTGAAGATCATCCCCTTATAACAATAAAACGTGAGGAGATTCAAGAGCTTCCTGAGGATTGGAATCATATTATTATTGCAACTGGCCCCCTCACCTCACCAGCACTTGCTCAAGCTATACAAGCAATAACCGGAACGGAATCTCTTTCTTTTTTTGATGCTATCGCGCCTATTGTCCATGCCGATAGTATCGATTTTGACATTTGTTGGTATCAGTCTCGCTATGATAAAATTGGACCTGAGGGGACAGGAAAGGATTACCTTAATTGCCCCCTTGATAAAGAACAGTATAAAGCATTCGTTCACGAATTAAAAAATGCAAAAAAAATAGAGTTCCGTGACTTTGAAAAAACACCCTATTTTGATGGATGCTTGCCAATCGAAATTATGGCTGAACGCGGAATTGAAACTCTCAGACACGGTCCTATGAAACCCATGGGGTTAACCAATATCCATAATCCCACGATTAAACCATATGCCGTCGTTCAATTACGCCAAGACAATAAACTTGGAACTCTTTATAATATGGTCGGCTTTCAAACAAAGCTAAAATATGGAGAACAAGTTCGTATTTTTAGAATGATCCCCGGACTTGAAAAAGCGGAATTCGCACGTCTTGGTGGGCTTCACCGTAATACTTACCTCAACTCACCAGTCATTCTTGATCAAACCCTTCGTTTGAAACGAAGACCAAAATTGCGTTTTGCGGGGCAAATTACGGGATGTGAAGGTTATGTAGAATCATCCGCGATGGGGCTTCTCGCTGGGCGTTTTGCTGCCGCTGAGTATAACCATAACTGCCCTTCTCTACCGCCCACAACCACAGCATTGGGAGCTCTTTTAAACCATATTACAGGCGGACACATTGTCGTGCAAGAAACAAAAAGATATTCCTTTCAACCGATGAATATCAATTTTGGACTTTTCCCACCTATCGTTTCTCTTAAGCACTCAGGAAAACGTCTGCCAAGCAAAGAAAAAAAGATAGCAAAAAAACAAGCTATAACTGCTAGAGCCTTGGATGATTGTATTCAGTGGCTAAAAGATGGAAAACAAAATGGCTCTTAGATCGATTTTTGTTTCTGATCTCCATGAAAGATTCGACAAGATAACCTTAAGACTTGTTAATCAAGCTGATTATCTGGACCAATAAATACCAATCTACGGCCGATCATTTAATATTAGAGTGTAACGTTTGCATTTTTTGCGGTATAATAATGGTTATAAAAAAAGATTCCAAATGTGCTTCAATCATCAAAAAGTAATCATGACACAAGTAAGAAAGATAACATGATATACTCATATGCCCACCTAATATGGATACCCAATCACTGCTATAGAGAGATCTTTTGCTATACCAAAACACCACCTCCCTCAGCTTGAAAAAAGCTACAGGTACTCTTCCCTACATCACTGCCTGTATCCAAATATTTTATATGAAATGCAACACAAGCATATTTTATGCACATATCATCTCACATATTTCCCGAAAGTACCCTCAAAAGTACGTACGGCTATTTGAAAAAACATATAATTTGACGCAAACACTTGCTAAAAAACTTTACGTAGAAAGCATGCACACAATATCTTTGAAAAAACCCGCTTATAGATAAACCGGGTTTTTTTATGTGGAACAAATTATTTTTTATTAACAGCTTCTTTGAGAGTTTTCCCTGCAGAAAATTTGGGCACAGAACGCGCTGGAATATTTATTTCAGCACCCGTTGAAGGATTACGCCCCTTTGTAGCAGCACGATGAGAAACTTCAAAAGAACCAAAGCCTGGAAGACGAACATCTCCTCCTGAAGCTAAAGCCTCTGTTACAGAAGCAATAAAAGCATCAACAACAGAGCCAGCTTGCGCTTTCGAAACACCTGCCTTTTCAGCAACGGAGCTAACCAATTCACTTTTGTTCATAAAACATTTCCTTTCCCTATATTACCAGATAACACAATTTAATCGTGTTGTCGGTTAGTTTATTGAAAAGTACAGCAAACAGAAGTCTTATTTTCATCCAAAACATTGTTTTTTTAGCAATAATCATAGTTATTCACGGAATTTTTTACTTTTTTTCAAAATAAACAAAAAAATAACCACGAAAATGCATTTTGTTGCTTTGAAAATGCAATTATAAACAAGACAATGAATCAGTGCGCTATCTGTATTCCTTCACTATCGCTCTCTGTCCTGATAGGTACAGGCACGGTGGAAGGTTCTGTCCATTCAATAGGTTCAGGAAAACGAACTAAAGCATGCTTAAGAACTTCACTCACATGATTTACTGGAATAATTTCCATATTATTTTTGACGTCATCAGGAATATCAATCAAATCTTTTGCGTTTTCTTCAGGAATAAGTACCTTTTTTATACCTCCTCGAAGCGCTGCCAATAATTTTTCTTTCAATCCACCAATCGGTAAAACACGTCCACGTAAAGTAATTTCGCCGGTCATTGCAATATCTTTATGTACTGCTATTCCTGTTAGCACTGAAACAATTGCCGTCACCATTGCAATCCCAGCTGATGGTCCATCTTTTGGTGTCGCACCCTCTGGAACATGAACATGAATATCACGTTTATCAAAAAGCGGAGGTTCAATACCAAAATCAACAGCACGAAAACGTACATAAGATGCTGCCGCTGAGATTGATTCTTTCATAATATCGCGCAAATTGCCAGTTACAGTCATTTTACCTTTACCTGACATCATAACCCCTTCAATGGTCAATAGCTCTCCACCAACCTCCGTCCACGCAAGCCCAGTAACAACACCAATTTGATTTTCTCCCTCAATCTGATTGTAGTGGTAACGCTTAACACCCAAAAAATCATTAATATTATCTTCTGTAATCTTTACAGATTTTTGATGTGTTTTAAGAATTTTTGTAACTGATTTACGTGCAATCTTCATTAATTCACGCTCAAGGTTACGTACTCCTGCTTCACGTGTATAAAATTGAATAATAGACTTTATAGCACCATCAGAAACGCTGAACTCTTTTTTAGACAAACAGTGGTCTTTTAATGCTTTTGGTAAAAGGTGTTGCTTAACAATCTCCATTTTTTCACATTCAGTATAGCCAGCGATACGAATAATTTCCATTCTATCCATTAAGGGTCCTGGAATATTAAGCGTATTGGCAGTGGTAATAAACATTACATCAGAAAGATCATATTCGACTTCTAAATAGTGATCAATAAATGTACCATTTTGTTCAGGATCAAGTACTTCCAATAAAGCTGACGAAGGATCCCCACGAAAATCTTGCCCCATTTTGTCAATTTCATCAAGCAAGAAAAGTGGATTAGATTTTTTAGATTTTTTCATAGACTGAATAATTTTTCCAGGCATAGAACCAATATATGTACGGCGGTGTCCACGAATTTCTGCTTCATCCCGTACCCCTCCTAATGAAATGCGAACATATTCACGCCCCGTTGCTTTTGCAATAGAGCGGGCTAGTGATGTCTTTCCCACACCAGGAGGGCCCAGCAAGCAAATAATTGGACCTTTTATCTTTGATGCTCGACTTTGTACTGCTAAATATTCAACAATTCGTTCCTTAACTTTTTCCAGACCAAAATGCTCATTATTCATGACTCTTTCAGCAAAGTCCAAATTGTTTTTAATCTTCGACTTTTTTCCCCAAGGTATTGCTAACAACCAATCAAGATAGTTACGTACAACTGTCGCCTCTGCTGACATGGGAGACATATTCCGTAATTTTCTCAATTCTGCCCAAGCCTTTTCATGTGCTTCCTTTGAAAGTTTTGTCTTCTTGATACGTTCTTCCAATTCAGAGAGCTCATCGCGGCTATCCTCACCCGCTCCTAATTCTTTCTGAATAGCCTTCATCTGCTCATTGAGATAATATTCCCTTTGGTTTTTTTCCATTTGCCGTTTGACATGCGAACGGATACGCTTTTCAACCTGCAAAACAGAAATTTCTCCTTCCATGAAAGAAAGAACACGTTCAAGACGATTGCGTACAGGTAATAGCTCTAATATTTCCTGCTTTTCTGAAAGTTTAATCATCAAATGGGAAGCAATAGTATCGGCAAGTTTAGAAGGATTATCAATCTGACCAATAGCATTAATAACTTCAGGAGAAATTTTTTTATTAAGTTTTACATAGTTTTCAAAATAAGAAATCACCGATCTTGAAAGAGCTTCAGTCTCAACACCATTCTCTCTAGGCTCTTCTGTAACAGTTACACAAGCCTGATGATAATCTTCACTCGCAACAAATTGACTCATTTTTGCACGCGCGGTACCTTCAACCAAAACCTTCACAGTTCCATCAGGAAGCTTTAAAAGTTGAAGAATATTGGCAAGCGTACCTATATCATAAACGTCTTCTGATTTTGGATCATCATCAGAAGCATTTTTTTGTGTAACCAAAAGTATCTGTTTATCAACCGCCATCGTTTCTTCAAGAGCACGAATTGATTTTTCGCGGCCCACAAAAAGTGGAACAATCATATGCGGGAAGACAACAATATCACGAAGAGGTAAAACAGCATAAAATCCCTCTCTTACTTCATCTGTTTTTTCACCAATATATTGCATAACTTTCCTTTCTGGAACTTATGATCTATCCATTACACAAGCCCACCTTTAGAAGAAACCTCGGCATCCCATAATACATGAAGTGGTAACTGCGAGCGTATAAATCAAGAATCATGACTATAATACATAGGAACATTCATCCTCACATGGTGTTCATTACCACTTCTCATATCTCAAAACATCATGCCGATACATTTTCTTTATCTTCTGCACGTTCTGAATAAATGTAAAGAGGACGCGCTTTTTCATCAGCAACATCACTCGAAATGACTACTTTTTGAACACCTTCAAGAGCAGGGAGCTCAAACATCGTTTCAAGAAGTATCTTCTCCATAATAGAACGCAAACCACGCGCACCGGTTTTACGCTCAATCGCCTTCTTAGCTATAACACGTAAAGCATCTTCATGAAATGCCAACTCAACATTTTCCATCTCAAAAAGACGCTGATATTGTTTCACCAACGCATTTTTGGGTTGTGATAAAATTTTAACAAGAGCGTTAACATCTAAATCTTCTAAGGTAGCTACAATAGGAAGACGGCCAATAAATTCTGGTATCAAACCAAACTTTATAAGATCTTCAGGCTCTAAATCACGAAAAATTTCACCAACACAACGCTCATCAGGTGCTTTAACAGTAGCAGAAAAACCAATAGAAGTTTTTTCACCACGTCCTGAAATAATCCGTTCTAAACCTGCAAAAGCACCTCCACAAATGAATAAAATATTTGTTGTATCAACCTGAAGAAACTCTTGTTGCGGGTGCTTACGCCCACCTTGAGGAGGAACAGAAGCAATTGTTCCTTCCATAATTTTTAACAACGCCTGCTGCACACCTTCCCCTGAAACATCTCTTGTAATAGAAGGATTGTCAGCTTTACGAGAAATTTTATCGACCTCATCAATATAGACAATGCCACGCTGTGCACGTTCAACGTTATAATCAGCAGCTTGAAGAAGCTTTAGAATAATATTTTCGACATCTTCACCTACATATCCTGCTTCAGTCAAAGTAGTCGCATCAGCCATCGTAAAAGGTACATCGATAATACGTGCCAATGTTTGTGCGAGATAAGTTTTACCGCACCCCGTTGGACCAACAAGAAGAATATTCGATTTTGCTAACTCAATATCACTGCTCTTAGACTGATGCGCAAGTCTCTTGTAATGATTATGAACAGCAACAGAAAGAACACGCTTTGCATGTTGCTGACCAATAACGTAATCATCAAGAACTGTTATAATTTCCTGAGGAGTGGGAACACCATCACGTGCCTTAATCCCAGAAGATTTATTTTCTTCACGAATAATATCCATGCAAAGCTCTACGCATTCATCACAAATGAATACAGTAGGCCCCGCGATGAGTTTACGCACCTCATGCTGACTTTTGCCGCAGAACGAGCAATAGAGAGTATTTTTTGATTCTCTCCCACTATTGCCAATTTTGCTCATTTCTCTTTCCTTTCACCACGCTATACGAATACTTTGTCTTTTCAAAGGAAGTTTTCCATAACGAAAACTAAAAGACATACAAAAAAACCGCGTGTCATAAATACTCTTTAGGTGTTTTTCCGCTATTTTCGTGATATTTTTATAAAACTCTCTCTTTAAAGTAGCTCTTTTTTCTATAAAAACTCTTAATCTTTTTCAGTTTCTGCGCGATATTGTATAACATCATCAACTAGGCCAAATTGCTTGGACTCTTCCGCTGTCATAAAATGATCACGATCAAGAGTTCTCTCAATAACTTCATAATCCTGACCTGTATGCTGAACATAAATTTCATTTAAACGCTGTTTCATCTTTATAATATCTTGTGCATGCCGTTCAATATCTGAAGCCTGACCTTGAAAACCGCCAGATGGTTGATGCACCATAATACGTGCATTCGGCAATGTAAAACGGTGACCTTTCGCTCCAGCCGTTAAAAGTAAAGACCCCATAGACGCAGCTTGCCCCATACAAAGCGTAGAAACAGGAGGGCGAATAAACTGCATAGTATCATAAATTGCCATACCAGATGTCACAACACCACCAGGTGAATTAATATAAAGACTAATTTCTTTCTTAGGATTTTCGGCTTCCAAGAAGAGCAATTGCGCACAAACAAGCATTGCCATACCATCTTCAACCGGACCATTAATAAAAATAATCCGCTCCTTTAAAAGACGGGAAAAAATATCATAAGCCCGTTCCCCACGATTAGTTTGTTCAATAACCATAGGCACAAGGCTTAATGCTGTTTTCATTAAATCACTCATGTTTTTACTTTCCGTTCATATAACAATCGCTCTTTACGCATTCAATGCTTTTCCCCATAGGCTAACAATAGTCTCTTACGCAAGCTACAATCTAATGTTCTTTAGGCAAAATTAAAACCCCAGTGGTTAAAATAGCAATAATAACTCTACCTGAAAAAATCATGCGCATTAGAAATGCGAGACACTGCCCAATGGTAAAAACTTCCTTCCTGAGGTTTTTGAGTCATCTTTGCTTTTCTGTGAATATGAAATCCTATCAAACGTGGATCTGCAAGTGGCTCAATACCAAAAGCTGAATCAAAAATGTACTCAGTTTTTCGTCCTGTCCAATAATAAAAAGTTTCCTTTTCTTTTGCTTCATGAAAAAAACCATATCGTTTAGCTAATCGTGAAATACCATCATTACCAAATATCGTAACTCCAAGACTTCCTGGTAAAATCGGCATTTTTTTCCTCTTTAACCAGAATGGTTTCCAAACACGACGCTTAAACCCAAGCCACTCAGGAACCATTTCTGTTCCGGCCCAATAATCTTCAAACACTTTTATAATAGGGTTATCGGACGGAAAATAAAGTGCAGAAACACCTACCCTTACAGCATTTTCTTTTGCAAACCAAACCTTATCCGCATCTGGGTGAAATTGTTTAACCAAATAAACATCTGTATCTAACCAAACACCTTGCCGATATTTCATCAGCATAACACGAAAAAAATCCGAAAACTGAACAACCGTACATCCTAGTTTATCATCAGAAAAATTAGGATCAAGGCGATAAATTGCTGAACGTGGTAGAATTGATTCGGCTTCATACAATTCAACACCAACAGGTAGATTTTCTATTTTTTTATCATAACTGAAAAGCTTAACGCGTTGCCCAGTTTTAACCATTGAAGATAAACAAAGTCTATCAACCAGTCTTAATGGTCCACTATACCAAAAAGTGCAAATATCCATAGGCGATATATCAAAAATATTCTAAACTCACACGAAATAGCTGCTCAACATCACGCACACACTCAGAAAGAGCAAAAATTACTATCCGGTCACCAGACAAAATACGCGTATCTGCCGAAAGCTGTATTATTGTCTTGTTGCGATAGATTGCACCAATTCTCAAACCATCTGATAAATCAAGCTCTGACAATGACTTACCAACCAATGAAGATGTTTGCATAACCTCAGCCTCGATAATTTCTGCCTTCCCATTAAAAACTGAGTGAACAGCACGTATACGACCACGGCGCATTTGTTGCAAAATTCTCGATATAGTAACACTATGTGGATTAAGATATGCATCCACACCAACTGCACGGCTAAACTCTTGATAAGCAACATTATTGATCAATACCATGTTGGCTTTGCATCCCAATCTTTTAGCAATAATAGCACTTAAGAGATTGACCTGATCCTGATTGGTCAATGTAATCATTAAATCGGCCTGGTCAATTCCAGCATCCTGAAGAATCACTGGATCTAATACGTTACCATATAAGACCGTTGTTTTTTCAAGTTGGTCAGCAATTGTTAGCGCTCTCTCTCTCTGCGATTCTATAATCTTCAATCTTAATTTATGAAGGCGCTTTTCAATAGCCTGAGCAACGTAAAGACCAATATGACCACCTCCTGCAATAATCATGCGATGGGTATCTTGTTCTTTATGACCAAAAAGCCCAACTGCACGACGCATCTGATCACGAGCAGCAACAAGATAGGTTACATCGCCAACGCGTAATTGCGTCTCTGAGTGCGCAACCAATAATTCTGAACCACGCTTAATAGCGATAACCGTCGTGCGAAGGTCGGGAAAAAGCTCCGTTAATTGACGTAAAGGTGTATTAATAACTGGGCAATCTTCCATACATTCCAAGGCTAATGTAACAATATCATCATTACAAAAATAAAGAACATCTATTGCACCAGGTAAAGCAATACGACGTAGAACCATTTCCCCAACTTCAACTTCCGGCGAAATAACCACATCAATGGGAATATTCTCTCTAGCAAAAAGCGTTTTATAGCGTGGCTCTAAATAAGATTGTGAGCGAATACGTGCTATTTTTGTTGGAACATTAAATAATGAGTGCGCCACTTGGCAAGCCACCATATTGACTTCATCAAATAAAGTTACTGCAATTAACATATCAGCTTTGTCTGCATCAGCAGCCAAAAGAACCTCAGGTCGTGAACCGTGACCGACAATACCTCTCACATCCAATGTGTCGCGAATTTTTTCAATCAATCTCGTTTCAATATCAATAACAGTAACATCATGATTTTCAGCAGCAAGACGCTCTGCTATTCCATAACCAACCTGTCCTGCTCCGCAAATAATAACACGCATAATATTACGAGACCCCAAGCGCTTTAAGCTTACGATGTAAAGCTGAACGCTCCATACCTATAAATTCAGCTGTACGAGATATATTTCCACCCAAACGACCAATCTGCGCCACCAAATACCTCTTTTCAAACAATTCCCGTGCTTCACGCAACGGTAAATCCATTATATTCTCATCTGCATCCATTTGAATACGTGGCAAAGAATCGTTCACTTCACTAGGGAGAAATTCTGCTGTTATTGGGCCATCACCATCACGCACAAGAATGAGAAGACGTTCAATATTATTGCGTAATTGCCGTACATTACCAGGCCAAGCATGTGTTTGTAAAATAGATATGACATCATCACTGATTTCACGCGGCTTAATACCAACCTGCTGCGATATTGTTTTCACAAAATGATGCACAAGTTCCGGAATATCTTCACGACGTGATGAGAGGGGTGGAACAGCAATGGGAACAACCGAAAGACGGTGAAAAAGATCCTCCCTAAAACGCCCGTCAGAAATGAGGTTTTCAAGATTTTGCGCCGTTGACGAAATGATACGAACATCCACCTTGACACGTTTTGTGCCGCCCACTCTCTCAAATGTCTGCCCCGTTAACACCCGAAGAATCTTACCTTGAGTCTCACGTGGCATATCCGCAATTTCATCAAGATATAATATTCCACCATGAGCTTCCTCTAATGCGCCAATTTTGCGCTCTCCCCCTTCCATTTCGTTGCCAAACAATTCTATCTCCATTCTTTCTGGAGTAATCGTTGCAGCGTTTATTGTCACAAATGGTCCATTTGAACGCGTTGAAAGCGCATGAATAGCACGTGCAACCATCTCTTTTCCCGCTCCAGAAGGACCTGTAATCATAACACGGCTATTAGTTGGTGCTACTTTTTCTATGATTTGGCGCAAATGTTTTATAGCGGTTGATGTTCCAAGCAGTTCCAATGTCTCACTTGAGCGTTTGCGTAATTCTAAAAGCTCACGTTTTAAATTTGAGTTTTCAAGAGTCCGTTCTGCAACCAATACAAGCCTATCAGTTTTAAAAGGTTTTTCAATAAAGTCATATGCCCCTCGTTTTATAGCGGAAACAGCCGTCTCAATATTACCATGACCAGAGATCATAACTACCGGAAGAGCAGGATATCGCGTTTTAATTTCATCAAGCAGCGCTAAACCATCGAGACGACTTCCTTGTAACCAAATATCTAAAAAGATGAGCTTTGGAATACGCTCATTAATTTGTACTAAAGCTTCATCAGAATTACAGGCAACACGCGTTTCATAACCTTCATCATCCAAAATACCAGCGACAAGATCACGAATATCTGCTTCATCATCAACAATTAAGATATCTGATACCATTCTATTACCCTATCTTGTGACTTGTGGCTTGTGTAATATTCCCCTGCTTGGCCCCATCCGATGGGAATATCAAACGGATCATTGCGCCACAGCCTTCATAAAAACTCTTCGGCGCATCATGCAATTCCATGGAACCACCATGATCTTCAATAACCTTGCGTACAATGGCTAATCCGAGCCCTGTTCCCTTTTCCCGCGTTGTTATATAAGGCTCTAATAATTTTTGTCTTTGCTCTTTAGGCAGTCCTTTGCCGTTATCAATCACATCCACAACCACATACCCTTCTTGACGATAAGAACGTACAAGAATATGCCCATGGATAGCTTCCTCTCGTATGACCATGTCTATAGATTCACTTGCGTTTTTGATAACATTGCAAAAAGCCTGTACAATAAGGCGATTATCAAATGCACCCACAAGTGGTACACTTCCTAAGTCCTGTTCAAAATAAATATCATGCCGAGTAACTTCTATCAAGAAACATGCTTCACGCAGTAAGCCGCGTATATCTAAAACATTCATTTGCGGTTTAGGCATACGCGCAAAAGAAGAAAACTCATCAACCATACGTCCAATATCTCCAACCTGTCGAATAATCGTATCAATACACCGCTCAAAGATCTCTCGATCTTGTGTAATAACTTGGTTGTAACGTTTACGAATACGTTCAGCCGATAACTGAATAGGTGTAAGTGGATTTTTGATTTCGTGTGCAATACGGCGTGCAATATCCGCCCATGCCGATGTACGTTGTGCAGCAACAAGGTCTGTAATATCATCAATTGTTAGAACCCAAGATTGTCCCTGCCCATCATCTTCTTCCATCGTAATTTGCACATTACAAACACGTTCTTGTCCTGCAACACTTAAAGTTACCTGCTCACGGTGATTTTTGCGACCTAACGAACGTGCGACCTGAAAAACTTGCCAAATTTCAGCACTTAACGATAAAAGACTATGCCCAATAACTTGTTCAGAGCGAATATCAAACATCGTTTCAATAGACCGATTGATAATTGTAACATCACCATTATCATCAATACCTGCCACACCCGCTGTTACACCAGACAAAACAGCTTCAGAAAAACGCCGTCTCTCATCAATTTGATCACGAACTGCAATCAACTCATTGCGCCGACTTTTTAATTCACTGACCATGTAATTAAAAGTTTTCGATAACTGCCCAATATCTCCATCCTTGGCGCGTACTGGTACAAAAACTTCCATATTTCCTGAAGCCACATCATCAGCAGCACTAATAAGAAGACGAATAGGGCGTACCAGACGATCAGCAACAGCAATACCAGCCCAAATAGCTGATAAAAATAAACTAAAAAAAAGACACAAATAAAGCATACCAAATGCGATTTGAGTCAGCAGACGATTTTCATTTAAGTCACGATAACGATCTGTATTGACTTCTGTCAAACGCAAAGCAGATAAAACTTCTTTATCAACATCGCGCACCAAATACAAAAATGTGTTTGGAATATTCGTAAATTTTAAAATAATGCCAAAATAATCATGAACCCCCGGTTGAAAAGAAAAAGGTCTTGCGCTGGTTGCACGCTCGATAAGATTAGCAGGAGGAATCGGTAGTTTATCCTCGTCACCAAGACTACTCGATATAAAAATATTTCCGCTAGAACTTAACAAAAATGCACCACGCAAATTGCGCCCTATAGCATGACGCGTTAATTGCATCTTATATTCAGCTGAATTACGCTCTAAAAGCTTTTTGTTATCAAGCGCAAATGCCATAGCGTAGGATAAATTTTTCATATTTTGAAGCATTTCATCCGCATAAGCATTCGCTAAATTGATAGAAGAACCTACAATTTGCCGTGTTGTCGTATCAAACCATCGATCAAGTCCTAAATTCAGTGCAGGACCTGATACAAGAGCAACTGCAACAGCCGGCATTGTTGCAACAAGTGCAAATAACGAAATAAGACGAACATGAAGGCGAGAGCCTGCACGTCTCGAACGCCACGCACGAATGATGGGAATCATCTCATAAAAAACAATGATTACGAGCCCTAAAACCCAGACACTGTTAATTCCTATAAGAACGAGAGTTACAGCCCTACTGGGAACAACAAATGTTAATCCAATAAGAATGATAAACGAAACAGATGCTGTGAGCAGAGCCAACACAATAATTGTGATCCCTAAAAAGATATACACCTTACTTAAGCGATACAACTCATCGTTAGAGATATTTTGATCTGTATCTTGGAGATTCATTACAGATGTTGTATTCATGATTAGCTTACATTACCTTATCTCGTTGCCCCATATAACCTTTTGTAACAAAAATTGACAATACTAATACTACATTTAAACTATAATCAAACGAGCAAATAGAGAAAGAACTTCTACATTTTACAAAATATCTTTAAAATAAAGCGCGTTCAGTAATATTTACAGAGGTGATAAAATGCGGTTAACCAAACAGACAAATTATGCGCTCAGGATGCTCATGTACTGTGCAGATAATCAGGGGTCTCTTAGTCGTATTCCAGAAATTGCCAAAGCATATGCTGTTTCCGAACTTTTTTTATTTAAGATCCTTCAACCACTTGTTGAAGCAGGTTTTATACAGACAGTACGCGGACGTAATGGTGGCGTTAAATTAGCTAAACCCGCAGCAGAGATTTCGGTAGCTGATGTTGTAAAAGTAACAGAAGATAACTTTTCCATGGCAGAATGTTTCGATACCGCAGAACCTAATTGCCCATTGATAAATTTTTGTGGTTTAAATACCGCACTTCAAAAAGCTTTAAATGCTTTTTTTGATGTATTATCAGTGATATCCCTTGCCGATCTTCAACGACCAACTTTTCAAAATCAATTTAAAATTGATGATCATAAAATAATAAACTAAGATAATGCAGAAGGGAGATTAAGTATTTCTATTGCAGCAATAATTCTAGCCGCTGGACGCGGTGAAAGGGCAAAATCTCTACACAAAATTCCAAAACAGTACCAGCTTCTAGGGCACGAGCCGGTTATTTGTCATGCTGTGCGTTGTTTTTTGCAAAATCCTGCCATCACGACTATTATCCTCGTTATTCATCCGGAAGACCGCCAAATTTGTGAGCAAGCTATCGTTGATTTTAAAGAGCAGCTTATCATCGTTGA
This sequence comes from Bartonella refiksaydamii, assembly GCF_902652675.1. Classification (NCBI taxonomy): domain Bacteria; kingdom Pseudomonadati; phylum Pseudomonadota; class Alphaproteobacteria; order Hyphomicrobiales; family Bartonellaceae; genus Bartonella; species Bartonella refiksaydamii. Next base: position 20,442 of record NZ_LR736302.1, on the reverse strand, counting down.
AGGGGGAAATACACGTCAAATATCCACCTTATGTGGGCTTCATGCACTTAAAAAGTTCAAGCCCCAGTATGTACATATTCATGATGGTGCACGCCCCTTTATCGAAAACCAGCTCCTCGAGCAAATCCACGCGACTGTCAATCATCAAGAAGGCGTTCTGCCTGTTCTCGCAATTTCTGATACTCTCAAACGCATAAATAGCACATATTACGTTTTAGATACAATTCCACGCACTAACCTTTATAGCGCACAAACTCCACAGTGTTTTCCTTTTGAGAGCATTTTAGCTGCCCATGAAAAAGCAATGCAAGCTTGCAAAAAAGAATTTACCGATGATTCTGCAATTGCAGAATGGTTTGGGATTCCTATGCGTGGCATCCCTGGAGACCCTAACAACATAAAAATTACATGGCACCAAGATTTTGATACCGCACATTTATATCTCCAAAAAAAAATGCAAATGTTTCCTGATATCCGTACCGGCAATGGTTATGATGTTCATTCTTTCGAGGAAGGAACTTCTCTTACATTATGTGGTATAAAAATTCCTTTTCATAAAAAATTGAATGGACACTCTGATGCTGATGTCGCGCTTCATGCACTAACAGATGCCCTTCTCGCTACGCGAGGGGCAGGAGATATTGGTACACATTTTTCTCCTTCTGATCCCCAATGGAAAAATGCATCGTCAGAAATTTTTCTTCGTCACGCTCTTGATATTGTTAAACAAGCGTACGGTCGTATTGCCAATGTTGATATCACGCTGATTGCCGAAGAACCTAAAATCGGCCCCTATCGTCATAAAATGATAGAAAATCTTATGAATATACTCACAATTTCACCCGATCGAATCTCCATCAAAGCAACAACAAATGAAAAACTCGGATTTATTGGTCGTGGCGAAGGCATTGCAGCTTTTGCAACAGCCAGCGTCCTTTATCTAGGAGAAATTCCCAAATGACATATTTTTGTGAAAAACAAGCACGTGAAGTCCTTACAGCATGTCGCCAAAAAGGTTTGCTTTTAACAACTGTTGAATCTTGTACAGGAGGGCTTATTGCTGCAAATCTTACAACTATTGCAGGTTCATCAGAGGTATTTGATTGTGGATTTGTCGTTTATTCAAATGAATCGAAAACGCAGCTTGTTGGCGTATGCACTGAACTTATAAAAAACTACGGTGCCGTTTCAAAGGAAGTTGCTCTTGCAATGGCCGAGGGCGGATTAAAACACTCACAAGCTGGAATTGCAATCGCTGTAACAGGGATTGCAGGACCAGGAGGGGCATGTCTCGATAAACCCATAGGGCTTGTGCATTTTGCAATTGCTTACAAGAATCACAAAACCCTGCATACAGAAGTGCGTTTCGGAGATCTTGATCGTAACACTATACGGTATGCAGCTGTTGAAAATGCTTTAAAAATGATCTTGGAATCTCTCCAATGACATTCTCCATAGTCAAATTTCTAGATTTCACCTCATCACAATCTATAACATGCAATACTTACTATGCAACAAAATCAACAGAATAAATCATGCTACCGGAGGACCGTAAATTCGGTGCGCACGCATTTCAAAAGCATCGGTGAATTTACGAAAAGCAATATCAAACATTGATCCCATCACCAATCCAAGCATTTTGCTTTTAAATTCATAATCAATAAAAAACGCTACATTACATGCATTGGTATTCTCAATATCATAAAAAGTCCAACGATTTTCAAGATATCTGAATGGGCCATCAATATATTTAACCTCTATCAGATTTTTCTTCGGCTGAAGAAGTACTTGGGTCGTGAAAATTTCTCGGATAACCTTGTAGCCAACTATCATGTCAGCAAGAAGCAATGTCTTTTCCTCATATTCCTTACGAGAACGAACCACTAACGCCTCACACATTGGTAAGAATTCAGGATAACGCTCAATATCTGAGACAAGATCAAACATTTCACTAGCACTATGGGCAATCTGCCGATGTGTCGTAAAAGTTGGCATAACTATCTCTGCAAGGCAAATTTTTCATCACGCGCTTTTTGCAAAATTGCAAAATCATCGCCTGCATGATGAGATGAACGCGTCAGAGGATTGGAAGCCATATGTAAAAAACCCTTCACTTTACCAATCTTGGCAAAAGATTCAAATTCTTCAGGAGGTACAAAACGAATAACCGGATGATGTTTTCGCGTAGGCTGTAAATATTGTCCAATTGTCATAAAATCAACATCAGCAGAGCGTAAATCATCCATCAATTGAAGAATTTCATTTCTTTCTTCCCCAAGGCCAACCATAATCCCTGATTTTGTAAAAATTGTTGGATCAAGTTCTTTAACGCGTTGTAGTAACCGAATTGAATGAAAATAACGTGCCCCTGGACGAACCTTTAAATATTTAGATGGAACTGTTTCCAAATTATGATTAAAAACATCGGGCTTAGCAGCAACAACAATTTCTAAAGCTCCATCTTTATGACGAAAATCAGGTGTAAGAACTTCAATGGTTGTCTTAGGAGCCTTTCTACGAATAGCATAAATAACTTTTGCAAAATGCTCCGCACCACCATCCCCAAGATCATCACGATCAACAGATGTAATCACGACATGTTTTAATTCCATTTGTGCAACAGCATCCGCCACACGTTCTGGCTCATTATCATCAACTGCAAGTGGAATACCTGTTGCGACGTTGCAAAAAGCACAAGCCCGTGTACATATTTCACCCAAAATCATAAAACTGGCATGCCGCTGACTCCAACACTCGCCAACATTCGGGCAACCAGCTTCTTCGCATACGGTTACTAATTTATGAGTACGTACAATACCACGCGTTTCTTTATATATCTGTGATGTTGGCGCTTTTACGCGAATCCATTCCGGTTTTTTTTGAATGCTTGTATCCGGACGATGCGCCTTTTCAGGATGACGCAGGCGTCTATTTGTAACTCTGTCAACCACCGTAACCATTTAAGACCTCTGCCTTTTAAATATGGAACGCAAATTACATAAACAAAATTTTTCAGAAAATCCAATCATCAAGCATTTAAAACTTGGTCATAAGCATCCAATACACTCTCTTTCATCATTTCTGATAATGTTGGATGTGGGAAAACGGCGTGCATCAATTCTTCTTCGGTTGTTTCAAGATTCATGGCAATGACAAAACCTTGTATCAATTCTGTTACTTCTGCTCCTACCATATGTGCACCAAGCAGTTGTCCTGTTTTTTTATCAAAAATAGTTTTAACCAATCCCTGATCTTCCCCTAAAGCAATGGCCTTACCATTCGCTGAAAAGGAATAACGACCAACACGTATATCATAACCAGCTTCTTTTGCTGCTATTTCTGAAAGCCCTACAGAGGCAACTTGTGGTGTACAATATGTACATCCTGGAATTTTTTTCTTATCAAGCGGGTGAACATTCTCCAACCCCGCAAGATGTTCAATGCATATCACGCCTTCTTCTTCTGCTTTATGTGCCAACATAGGAGGACCAGCCACATCACCAATAGCATAAATTCCCTCTACCCCTGTCCAACTCCATTCATCGGTTACAATGCACCCACGTTCAGTTTTTACGCCCAATGCTTCCAATCCAAGATTCTCAATATTACCCTGAACCCCAACAGCTGAAATTAACCGATCAGCTGCAATTGTTTCTGTCTTACCTTTAACATCAATATGCGCAATAACAGAATCGGAAGATTTCTCAACTTTCATTACTTTCGCTTGCGTGAGGATCCGTATACCTTTTTTTTCTAACTGTTTACGAGCAAATGTTGAAATTTCAACATCCTCAGCAGGCATAATATGAGGCATCATTTCAACAACAGTTACTGTCGCTCCCATATCATGATAAAAAGAAGCAAATTCAATGCCAATTGCTCCAGACCCCATTACTAAAAGCGATTTCGGCATTGACTGTGGTATCATAGCTTCAAAATAAGTCCAAATAAGCTTTCCATCTGGCTCAAGCCCAAGAAGAGAACGAGGACGTGCACCCGTTGCAATAACGATGTGTTTTGCTTGATAAGTCCCTTCCCCTAATGTACCTTTAGGTACTGGATTTTGCGGTTGCATAATCGGTTTGGACGATGAAGAAATCATAATTTCCGTAAGCTGGCTCCCTTTCACCTTCTTGGTAAGTTTTGCTTCCCCCCAAATAATATCAATTTTGTTTTTTTTCATCAAAAAACCAACACCAGCATTTAAACGTGCTGAAACCCCGCGTGAACGTGCTACGACATCCTTGATATTTACTTCTATCGACCCGTTGAACGTTAGACCATAATCCTTTACATGTTCAGCAAAATGCTTTATTTCTGCGGAACGCAACAGTGCCTTTGTTGGAATACACCCCCAATTTAAGCAAATCCCACCAAGATGTTCACGTTCAACAATCGCCGTCTTGAAGCCACATTGCGCCGCACGAATTGCGGTTACATATCCTCCAGGACCCGATCCAATCACAATTACATCATAAAGATTCGCCACAGTAATTCCTCCATGGATATACACAAAACCGATAGGCACTCTCTGAGCTTAAGACCAAAAAACAACTTGACAGAATCGCGTGTTTTTCATTCAAAACTCACCATATATGCCTTTAACAGTCAGAAGAGATAGCAATATTGCCATTGAAACTCTCTCAGTCTGCCTCTACCATATTAACCTACCATACTCACATACAATTTATGTGAAGTACTTTTAAACAGCTCAAATTAACATTGCTAATGGATTTTCAATCATTTTCTTAAAAGTCCGCGCAAGCTCTGCTGCTAACGCGCCATCAACAGCACGATGATCGGCAGAAATTGTAACAGACATGACCGTCGCAACTGCCAATGCACTATTTTTAACAACAGCCTGTTGTTCACCTGCTCCAATCGCAAAAATTGTCGCATGCGGCGGATTAAGAATAGCAGAAAAACTTTTCACACCATACATCCCCATATTTGAAACAGCTGTTGTTCCCCCCTGATACTCTTCCATTTTTAACTTACGCTCACGTGCACGTTTTGCAAAATCCTTCATCTCATGAGAAATAATTGATAAAGATTTTTCTTCTGCATGGCGAACAATTGGTGTAATTAGCCCATTTTCAACAGATACAGCTACCCCAACATCACAATGTTTGTGATGAAGTATTCCATCTTCAAGCCAAGATACATTCGCATCGGGAACCGCCTTCAAAGAAAGAGCGACAGCTTTAATAATCATATCGTTAACGGAAAGTTTATAAACGGGCATAATCCCTTCTTGCGTCTTAATCATCGGTGCCGCAGCATTCAATTGCGTACGCAGATCCAATAACGCATCAAGTTCACAATCTAGCGTCACGCAGAAATGCGGTACTTTTTGCTTTGATTCCACCAAACGTTTAGCGATTGTTTTACGCATATTATTATGAGGTATGAAGGTGTATTCATCTTCTTTGAAAAGTTGCAATATCTGTTTATCAGAAGCAGCTACCACTATCGGCTGTTCAATTTGTGACGAGCCAGAATCCTTTAAAATACCACTACTCATAGCTTTTTCTACATCACGTTTAATAATACGCCCACGGGGACCACTCCCAGAAACAAGTGATAAATCGAGACCTGCACGAGCCGCCAATCGCCGCGCTAAGGGAGAAGCAAAAAGGCGTATGTCCTTTTTATCTTTTTCTACTAATTGCTGATACAATACAGGAGACATTTGTGCTGTCTTTGAATCTGCCTGTTTTGCGTCCTCTGATTCTTTGATTGCAAAAGAGGAAGAGGTTTCTTCTGCAACTTTTGCAGCCTCAGACAAATCTTCACCTTCTTCTGCTAAAATAGCAATTAAACTATTCACTTTAACACCTTGCGTTCCAGCAGGAACAACGATCTTAGCAACCTTTCCCTCATCAACGGCCTCTATTTCCATGGTTGCTTTATCTGTCTCAATTTCAGCAATAACATCACCAGAGGAAACCTTGTCCCCTGCCTTCACATTCCATTTTGATAAAGTCCCTTCTTCCATCGTTGGAGAAAGCGCAGGCATTGTAATTTTAATGGGCATAGTGCTTTCCTCCGTTATGCTCTATAAGTCACAGCCTTAACAGCTTCTACAATCTCAGCAATGTTTGGCAAAGCCAATTTTTCAAGATTGGCAGCATAAGGCATAGGAACATCCTTGCCAGAAATTGTAGCAACTGGCGCATCAAGATAGTCAAAAGCCTGCTGCATAACACGTGTTGCTATTTCAGTGCCAACGGATGACTGAGGATAACCTTCTTCAATTGTTACCAAACAACCTGTTTTTTTAACTGAAGCAAGAATTGTTGGAAGATCCATCGGACGCACTGTCCGCAAATCAATTAATTCTACGTCAATACCAAGCTTTTCAACTTCTGGCAGCGCTTGAACTGCATAATGCATCCCAATCCCACATGCAACAATCGTAACATCTTGTCCAGATTTATGAATACGCGCCCGACCGATAGGTAAAACAAAATCATCTATTTGAGGAACATCAAATTGATGACCATACAAAATCTCATTTTCAAGAAAAATAACAGGATTATCATCACGAACAGCAGCTTTTAGCAAACCTTTTGCATCCGCAGCACTATAAGGCATAACAACTTTAAGACCTGGTATATGACTATACCATGCGGCATAGCACTGAGAATGTTGCGCACCTACACGCGCAGCCGCACCATTTGGACCACGAAAAACCATAGGAGCAGTCATTTGTCCACCAGACATATAACGCGTTTTTGCTGCTGAGTTGATAATTTGATCAATTGCCTGCATAGCAAAATTAAACGTCATAAACTCAACAATGGGACGTAACCCTCCAAAGGCAGCACCAACAGCTAATCCTGCAAAACCATGTTCTGTGATTGGTGTATCGATAACTCGGCGTTCACCAAATTCTTCTAATAAACCTTGGCTAACTTTATAAGCACCTTGATATTGCGCTACTTCTTCTCCCAACAGAAAAACCATCTCATCACGCCGCATCTCCTCAGTCATAGCCTGATTAAGCGCTTCGCGCACTGTCATTGTAACCATTTGCGTCCCCGCTGGAATATCAAAATCAGGAGCGCTATCAAAAGTAGGAGAGACCGGAACTAATGAAGAAAGAGAAGAAGATGCAGCAGCCCCAGTTTTTTTATGTGCATTTAAAGAATTGACAGTTTGTGAAATATTCTCAACACTTTCATCTTCTTCCAACAATACCGCAATAACGGTATTAACCTTCACACCTTCCGAACCTTCAAGCACACAAATTTTACCAAGAGTGCCTTCATCGACAGCCTCGACTTCCATTATTGCTTTATCCGTTTCAATTTCAGCAATTACATCGCCAGAGCTAATTTTATCGCCTTCTTTCTTCAGCCATTTAGACAATTTACCTTCTTCCATCGTTGGTGAAAGCGCTGGCATCAAAATATCAATAGACATGCTTGCTTTCCTCGCATCAAACTAAAATATCAGTATAGAGCTCAGAAGCATCTGGCTCTTGATCACTTTGCGCAAAATCCGCTGCATCCGCAACAACCGCACGCACTTCCTTGTCAATAGACTTTAAATCGTCTTCGCTCGCCCAGCTTTGTTCAAGAATCCGATTCTTTACCTGATCAATTGGATCATGGTCCTCTTTTATTTTCTGAACCTCTTCTTTTGAGCGATATTTTGCTGGATCAGACATAGAGTGACCACGGTAGCGATAGGTCTGCATATCAAGGATAATCGGCCCTTTACCAGAACGCGCCCAAGAAATTGCTTCATCAGCAGCTCCTTTCACTGCTCGAACATCCATACCGTCAACAACAATGCCTGGAATCTCAAAAGAAAGACCACGACGAGAAAAATCCGTTTCTGCCGATGCACGTGCAACCGATGTTCCCATAGCATACTGATTATTTTCAATAATATAAACAACAGGAAGCCTCCAAAGTGAAGCCATATTAAAACTTTCGTAAACCTGCCCCTGATTGGCAGCGCCATCGCCAAAATACACTAATGTTACATTATCTTTACCAAGATACTGATTCGAAAATGCCAAACCGGAGCCAATTGGAACCTGAGCTCCAACAATGCCATGCCCGCCATAAAAATTCTTTTCTTTAGAAAACATATGCATCGAGCCCCCTTTCCCCTTAGAAAAGCCACCTTGACGCCCCGTAAGTTCTGCCATAACACCACGCGGACTCATACCAACCGCTAACATATGTCCATGATCACGATAAGATGTAATAACCTGATCGCCTTCTTTAGCCGCCTTCAGTGTTCCAATAACAACAGCTTCCTGCCCAATGTAGAGATGACAAAAACCACCAATAAGCCCCATACCATAAAGTTGCCCCGCTTTTTCTTCAAAACGGCGAATTAAAAGCATCTCACGATAAGCATCAATCTCCTCTTCTTTTGTAAAACGCGCTATTGGTGCCCTTTTTGTGGTGCTTGATAATGTAGTGCACACCACCGCCGCAGAACCTTTTTTAGACCTTTCTGCCATATTAAACTCCCTTTTATGATTGATCTAGGAATAACCTTTACGAACAAAAGTTACAAGCATTATCAATCAGCTCAAACACTACCATAGGTAATTGTTTCAAAATATTTTTTGAAATTGTATCATTTACAAGGAGTTAGAATTGTCAATTCATTTGGCTTAGAAAAGTTTAAATTCTTCCGGATATACTCATCCAACATATCTTTTTCAATGTGCCCATTGCGCAAAAGAGAAATACGCTTTTCCATGTATATCCGTTTAGCTTCTACTTTATGAAGTTCCTCTTCTAACTCCACAATATGTTTATTAACTTCACTGCGTGAATACAAGCCGTATTCACCATGGTAAATGTGATAACTGAAATAGCTCAAAACTCCCACTGTCATAAGTGGTAGTACAAAGCGTACTTTGATTGATCTGCGTTTCTGCTTTGTCCACATAAAATAGCACAGTCTTTATAGCATAATCCTCTTAATAATTAGCCAAACTATGCATGATTTTAATTAACACCTCATTACCAAAGACTTATACAAAAGCGATTTGTGGTTACACACTAAAACACCTCTGATATAACAAGGCTATGCCATATGATCTACTTTTATATTGTAATATTCGGTATATTCACTAACTTTTGACTCTAGCCCCACCGCTGTCAGTAAAAATTCCTGTTATAATAACTATAAAATCAATAAACGCCCAAAAAACTGTTAGAGTTAGAAGAAGTATTAAAGCACCTGTTCCAACTTGACCAACCATAAAGCTGTGGAGACCTAATACTCCTACAAAAAAACAAACAAATGCAAGTAGTACTTGTGATTGTTCTGATCGTTCTTGTTGCACCAAGAGAGGAACAACCGATTTAATGGCATCACCTTCACATACAAAATCAATAGCATCACCAACCTTCGGCGGCTTTTTTCCTAACCAATCCCAAATTGCGAACTGATAGCGCTTACCACTATCACCCGAAACGAGATAATTCTCTTGATCTTGACCAATAATCATACCTCTCATTTTGACCACTTATAGAATTGTCACTCACATGTTATTCATAAAGAAGTTTCTGCTAACTTGCTAATATATTGATGCACTTCACGGTACGAATACAATCCATATCCACCGTGATAAATACAATAATTAAAACAGCTTAAAATTCCCCAATAAATACACCCCCACCACTATAAGCGGCAATATAAAACACGCCTTAATCGATTTGTGTCTCTATCTTGCTCATATAAAATAACACAATCTTTAACAATGTTTTTATTTAACTATGCATCATTTTCATTAACATCCGATCATCAAATAAGTATACTAAAAAACTCTAGGTATTACAACTTCATCGATCAACTACAACAAAATTAAAAAACGTTATTTCCTTTTTACATATTATATTATGACGCATAATTTCTACCCACGTGTAATTTGCCTACCATCTTTGTCAGTAAACTTCCCAGCAACAATAATTATAAAGTCAACAATCGCCCAAATCCCTGTAATCAACAGCCCCAAAAACGTTAAAGACAGAATTAGCATTAAAGCACCAGTTCTCACTTTACCAACCATAAAGCGATGAACACCAAATAGACCAGAGGTCCAACAAATGAGTGCTAACATTGTTTTCGGAGGCTCAGAATCTTGTTGCAACAATGGGAAAACAGAATTAATACCGTTCTCTTCGAATACAAAATCAACAGCATCACCCACTCTCGGTGGATTTTTTCCTAACCAATCTCCAGTCGCAAACTGATAACGTCTGCCATCATCACCGGAAACGAGATAACTTCCTTGATCTTGATTAATAATTATACCTCTCATCCTTAATACCTATAAAATTGGTTTCACACATATCTTACAGTTACATCTTATAACCCCAATGAGATCACAAGCTAAAATCTTACGTTCATGACTCAACGATGCCAATTACCGGCATAATATGCCTGCTTCCCAAGCATTTCTTCAATACGAATGAGCTGATTATACTTTGCCAATCTATCCGAACGTGCAAGTGAGCCTGTTTTAATCTGCCCACAATTTGTTGCAACAGCAAGATCAGCAATAAAAGAGTCTTCCGTTTCTCCCGAACGGTGAGATATAATAGCACGATAACCTGCTTTATGCGCTGTTTCTACAGCATCAAGCGTCTCACTTAACGTACCAATCTGGTTAACTTTAATAAGGATAGAATTAGCAGCACCCATTTTGATACCATCGCGCAAACGCGCTGAATTTGTTACAAACAAATCATCACCCACAAGCTGACATTTTTTACCAATCGAATCAGTAAGTAACTTCCAACCTTCCCAATCATCTTCAGCCATCCCATCCTCAATCGTAATAATGGGATAAGTTTCAACAAGCTTTGCCAAATAATCTACCTGTTCCTGAGCATCACGACATTTACCCTCACCTTTATAGAAATACGAACCATTTTTATAAAACTCCGTCGAAGCACAATCTAAACCAAGTGCAATTTGTTCACCTGGTTTATATCCACAGATTGTTATAGATTCCATAATAAAATCAACTGCTTGCTCGGCGCTTTTAAATTGAGGCGCAAAACCACCTTCATCACCAACATTAGTATTATAGCCTGCATCTTTTAAACGTTTTTTTAACGTATGAAAAATTTCAGCTCCATAGCGGATTGCTTCTTTCACCGTTGACGCGCCTACAGGAATAATCATAAATTCTTGAAAATCAATTGGATTATCAGCATGGACACCACCATTGATAATATTCATCATAGGAGTGGGAAGAACATGCGCTTGTGTACCGCCAATATAGCGATATAAAGGCAAATTTAATGATTCCGCAGCCGCTTTTGCAACAGCCAATGAAACGCCGAGAAGTGCATTGGCACCAAGACGCGCTTTATTTGGTGTTCCATCCAAGGCAATCATTGCTTGATCAATAGCGATTTGATTTCTTGCATCTCGCCCACCAAGTTCTTCAAGAATTTCGCCATTTACTGCAGCAATCGCTTTTTCAACACCTTTTCCCTGATAACGCATGCCACCATCACGAAGCTCGATAGCTTCATGTACCCCCGTAGATGCCCCTGAGGGAACAAGAGCACGACCCAAAACTCCGTTCTCCAAATGAACATCAACTTCTACCGTTGGGTTACCTCGGCTATCAAGCACTTCACGTCCAATGATATCGACAATTATAGTCATGTGCGTTTCCTTATCCAACAAAAGTTTCAATTCATCTTTTTTGACAGATAATCAAATTCCATTAACGTCTCAAGAAGCCTTTGTAAATGATCAATTTTAACCATATTAGGTCCATCAGAAGGTGCATTATCTGGGTCTTGATGCGTTTCTAAAAACACCCCCGCTACCCCAACAGAAACAGCTGCACGCGCCAAAACCTCGACAAATTGACGCTGTCCACCAGATGAATTCCCCTGCCCCCCTGGCTCTTGAACAGAATGTGTTGCATCAAAAATAACAGGAGCACCAAATGAACGTAAAATAGGCAATGAACGCATATCAGAAATAAGTCGATTATAACCAAATGACGTGCCTCGCTCACAAAGCATAACATTCGGATTACCACTTTGCGTAACCTTTCTTAAAACATTTTCCATATCCCATGGAGCCAAAAACTGACCTTTTTTAATATTGATAACACGCCCCGTTTTTGCTGCTGCTGCCAAAATATCTGTTTGACGACATAAAAAAGCGGGTATTTGCAAAATATCTACCGTTGACGCAACAATCGTGCATTGCTCTTCTGTATGCACATCAGTCAATACCGGACAATCAAATTCCTTCTTCAAATCAGAAAAAATAGCCATTGCTTTTTCAAGACCAATACCACGTGCCGCATTTATGGATGTCCTGTTGGCTTTATCGTAACTAGATTTATAAACAAACCCAATACCAACCTGATCTGTAATTGTTTTAATCTGGCCTGCTATTTCAAAAGCATGATCTCGGCTTTCCATCTGGCACGGTCCCGCAATCAATGAAAGAGGTGATTCATTTGAAAAGATGACACTTCCAACTTTTACAATGGCATTTGGTTTAAACATTGTATCCCTCAAAAAGCAAATAATCCAATTTATGAATTAAACTAATCGACTCTGCTCCACAGTGGCTTTTATAAAAGAAGAAAAAAGTGGATGTGGGTCAAATGGACGAGACTTTAATTCTGGATGATATTGAACACCAATGAACCATGGATGATCTGCATATTCTATTGTTTCTGGCAAAATACCATCCGGAGACATGCCAGAAAAAATCAAACCACACTGTTCTAATTTGTCTTTATAATCAATATTTACTTCATAACGATGACGATGTCGTTCACAAATCCTTGTCATCCCATAAATTTTGGCAATATGGCTGCCTACCTTTAATTCAGCTGCAAAAGCACCAAGGCGCATTGACCCACCAAGATTTCCACACTTTGTCCGTTTCTCCAGAACATCCCCTTTGAGCCATTCTGTCATCAAACCTACAATCGGATTTTTTGTTTCGCAAAATTCACTTGATGAAGCATTCTCAATCTGTGCAATATTGCGCGCAGCTTCTATACAAGCCAATTGCATCCCAAAGCAAATACCTAAAAACGGAACTTTCCGTTCCCGCGCAAATTGAATTGCTTGAATCTTACCTTCTGCACCACGCGCCCCAAAAGCACCAGGAACTAAAATCCCATGGATTTTTTGCAAATAGGATGCAGGATCTTCTCTTTCAAGAAGTTCTGCTTCAATCCATTCAATATTAACCTTTACTTTATTGGCTAAACCGCCATGCGCAATCGCTTCGGTAAGAGATTTATAAGCATCCTTCAATCCGGTATATTTCCCAACAATAGCAATTGTTACTTCTCCTTCAGGATGGTGAATCCGATGTGTAATATCTTCCCAACGATCCATTTTAGGTTGAGGTGTCGGATTTATTCCAAAAGCGGAAAGAACTTCTGAATCTAACCCCTCTTTATGATATGCTATAGGAACATCATAAATCGTTGGCATATCCAATGCCTGAATAACTGCATTTGGGCGAACATTACAAAAAAGTGATAATTTACCCCGTTCTGTTTCTGGAATAGGACGATCTGCACGTACCAATAAAATATCAGGAGCAATACCAATTGATTGTAATTCTTTTACCGAATGTTGTGTTGGTTTGGTTTTTAATTCACCAGCCGAAGAGATATAAGGCATTAATGTAAGATGCACATAAACAACATTTTGCCTTGGTAATTCATTGTGGAGCTGACGAATCGCTTCTAGAAACGGCATTGCTTCAATATCACCAACCGTTCCACCTATCTCGCACAAAACAAAGTCAAATTCTTCGTTTTCCGCAGTAATGAATCTCTTAATTTCATCGGTAACATGAGGAATAACCTGAACCGTTGCCCCCAAATAATCACCACGCCGTTCTCGTTCAATGATATTGCGATAAATACGCCCTGTTGTGATGTTATCATGGCTATTCGCAGAACATCCGGTAAAACGCTCATAATGCCCAAGATCAAGATCGGCTTCTGCACCATCATCGGTCACAAACACTTCCCCATGTTGATAAGGTGACATCGTGCCTGGATCAACATTCAAATAAGGATCAAGTTTGCGAAGCCGTATACGATACCCACGAGCCTGCAATAATGCAGCCAACGCTGCTGCTGCGATGCCCTTTCCAAGGGAAGAAACCACACCACCAGTAATAAAAACATAACGTGCCATGGGCTTATTGTGATAAGCAGTTTATAATAATTTTTCCAGCAAAAAATGCAAAAAGAAACAATCTTTCTTCTATAAAATATAAAAAATGAAACAACCACCTTTTTAAATCTATACTCTCTTCAAAAAAACTATTTCATACCGTCATCCAGAACTGGATTTTCATGGACTGGTGGAACTGGATTTTCAACTTCAGGATCTGTAGATTGTTTTTGTTCCTGAGGTGGAATCGAAACACCTTCTAGCTGTTCAAGAATAGAAGGTTGAGGTTTTCCACCTGATGGTGGAACTGCTTCTGAAGCTCCTTTACTTGTAGAGTTCTGTTCTGAATTAACCGGTATACGTTTGAGAATATCAGAACTGGAATTTGATACACTCCCCACCACAGTAAGTCCAATGGACACGGCAAAAAAACAACATGCTAAAATAGCGGTCAAACGTGTTAACGGATTTTTTGTGCCACGCGTCCTCATCAATCCAGAACCACTACTCACACCAAGCCCGCCACCTTCCGAAGGCTGAATCAATATAACGCCAACCAAAGTAATAACAACCAAAAAATGGATAACAATAAGTACTGTTTGCATAAACCCTGCTCTTCAAATAACTTTTCATGGCTATTTACACATAAATAACACATAATCCAAGGGGGAACCGAGATTCCTCTGTTATAATTTACGATAAACATCGCAAATAGTTAAAAAATCAATCGCTTTTAGGCTTGCTCCACCTATCAGAGCACCATTAACATGTGTAGTCCCCAAAAGTTTAAATGCATTTGATGGTTTAACTGATCCACCATAAAGTAAACGCATTTTATTCCCTTGATCACCAAAACGAGAGCGCATCTCATCACGAATAAAATGATGCACTTCTGCAACATCTGCTGAAGTGGCCGTGTTTCCTGTTCCTATAGCCCATACAGGCTCATAAGCGATAATGACATTCTCTGCTGTTGCATCACTTGGCAAAGATTCCTTAAGCTGTCGTTTAAGAACATCCAGCACTTTATTACTTTTGCGCTCCTCCAATGTTTCGCCAATACAAACAAGAGCAACAAGGCCTGCTCGCCACGCTGCTTGCACTTTAGCACAAACAATTGCATTACTCTCCTTATAAACTGTGCGACGTTCCGAATGCCCAATAATGACATGACTTGCTCCTGCTTCTTTAAGCATCAAAGCTGAAACATCTCCGGTATAAGGGCCATGATCATCAAAATGACAATTCTGCCCCCCTAAAAGGAGGCTTTCACCACCTAACGTATCAGAAGCACGGGATAAAAGTGTTGTTGGAACACAAATAAGCGCTTCAAACAAACGCCCTAAATCAGAGCTAACACCAGCCGCAATGGCACGCAATTCTCCTAGCGATTCACCAGTCCCATTCATTTTCCAATTTCCAGCAATAAAAGGCCGAATATTTAGCAACATACTTTCACCTCAAGAGCTATCACAACACATTGTTTATCTTTAGGTATCAAATTATAAAATGAAAGCAAGTCTTTAAGCTTGCATCTTTCGTATCTTTATTGCAAATTCCGTTACTGCTTTGATAAATAATTTATGCAAGAAAATGGAATTGAACGATGCTTGACATCTTAAGAAATGCCACAAACTCTTGGGTTGCTAGGATTTTCCTTGCTATTTTGCTCGTATGCTTCATCCTTTTATGGGGAATACCACAATTACATACAAAGAGTGAAAGAGACCTTCTTACTTCTGGAAAATCCATAATAACTGTCGATGATTATCGTCTCGCACTTGCCGATCAAAGCGCACGTTTAGCACTCACATCTCGTCTTGGACGCATGTTCACACCAAATGAAATGCAGCAATACAAAATTCCCGCTTTTGTTTTCACTCAGTTACAACAAGATGTACTCTTTGATGAACAGGTGCGTAAAATGAAAATTAGTCTTTCAAAAGATGCGATAGCTCGTATTCTTAGTGCTGATAATATGTTTCAAATAAATGGCGTCTTTGATAAAAATTTATTTCGTAACTATCTTCAGAATTTACATATCAGAGAAAGCAATTTCCTTGATTATTACACCCAAAAGGAGAAGCGTAATCAACTCATTTCAGCTTCGCTATCTGGAATAAAGGCACCAGATCTCTTTTATAAAGCGCTCGCTCTTTATCAAGGAGAAAGCCGTATTGCCGATTATTTTGTTATTGATTTCAAAGAAAAGAAAACAATTTTTGACCCTGATCATGAAACATTGCAAAAATGGTTTGAAACTCATAGAAATGAATTTCGTGCTCCAGAGTACCGAACTGTTTCTTTATTAACTATGACATCGGCTGAGATTGTAAAACGCAAAGATATTTCAGCAGATGAGGTAAAAGCCTTTTATACCCAAAATACTTCGCGTTTTATGACTCCTGAAAAACGCACGATTGAAGAATTGCGATTCCCTACACGCGAAGCTGCCGATAATGCGGCAAGAAAAATAGCCGATGGATTGAGTTTTGATGAGCTAGTTAAAACTGAAAACAAAACTCTCAATGACATAAAAAAAGGACCTTTTACAGAGAATGACCTTTCTAGCCACCTAGCATCTGAGATTTTTGAACTCAAAAAAGGGCAAATTAGCGCTGTCATCAATGACTTACAAGGTCCTGTCATCATTCGCGTAGTACATATTGAACCTTCAGTCTCTATTCCCTTCGAAAAAGTAGAAGAAAATATTCGTCAAACACTCGCCCAGAATCGTGCTGTAGATGATATACGTAACAATTATACAGCAATTGAAAATGCACGTTTTGAGGGAGCTTCTCTCAAAGAGCTTGCTGACCAATACAAATTACCTTTGCGCACAATCACTATTGATAGAACAGGAAAAACGGTTGAAGGCACAATACTCACGGATTTACCTCAGAAAGATATTTTATTGAACGCCATCTATCAATCGAGCGAGGGTGTCGATCTTGATCCTCTCTCCCTTCAAAAAGGTGGATATCTCTGGTATAAAGTAGATAAAATTATCCCTGCCCGCGATAAAACATTTGAAGAAGCCAAGCACGATGCCCTTTCTCAATGGAAAAATGAAGAAGTCCAACGCCTTCTTGATGAAAAGGCAAAAGATGCTATCAAACAGCTTAGTGAAGGCAAAAGTCTTGTTTCTCTTGCTCATACACTTGGTGTCATAAAACAAACGACACAACCCCTACGGCGCCAAGACTCATCGAAAATCCTTGGAGCTGAAGGTGTTAAAGCATTATTTTCTGGGCCTAAAGGGCATTATGGCGTAATAAAAGGTCCGGTAGCAACAAACCGTATCATTTATCAAATAAAGACTGTAACCATTCCTCAAAACACTACCGCTCATACTCTTTCATCTGATATCCGTACCAGTATAGATATGATAATGAAAGAAGATCTAAAGCTAGAAATGCTAGAAATTGCTAATAAAGAACACCCTTTGGAAATTAATAACACGCATTATCATCAAATCTTCAACACTCTTCAGTAAAAATACTGTAAATAATTTGTAGTATTTAGGTAATAAAATCGTAGTCAGATCTTTTCTTATAACTGAGGAAGAAAAATAAATTTCTTTTTCGTTGTTATCAGAATGAGTAACATATGTATAAATAACAAGATTTACTGCAAATTTGCGAGTTTGTAGAAAAATATTAGATGCAATTCATAGTATAGTTTTCAGTGTATAAAAATGTTATCTATCCAAACTTAGACTGTAAATATTTTTATGGTAAAAGGTCATCAATTATGCTTTCATGATTTTCCTATAGCTAGAAATTTTTTGTAGGACAAAAAATGATTTTTTCGTAAAAATAAAAATCATGATTCACTAGAAATGTTCCCAATCCATACATTTACATGCTAAATATTATAAACCCAATATCACCAAAAAGAGCTGATGTATTTCATAAATTTAAGCTTAGGTTTTACATTCTCTAAACCATTCTCCGATATACAGAGCTAAACAAAATGAATAACTCATAAAAACAGTATACGCTATCTTCAATCTCATGAGTCCAATCCCTCACTGTTCTAAAACCATCGTCATCAACTTATTAGAAATGTTTCTGGAATGATAAAAAAGG
This sequence comes from Bartonella refiksaydamii, assembly GCF_902652675.1. NCBI lineage: Bacteria > Pseudomonadati > Pseudomonadota > Alphaproteobacteria > Hyphomicrobiales > Bartonellaceae > Bartonella > Bartonella refiksaydamii. The sequence continues at coordinate 2,183 of NZ_LR736302.1, read as the reverse complement.
ATTTGGATTCATAGTATTGCAATTACCTTTAATATATTTACTAATTTTCCTGTTCTTGAATAACATTCTTTATTTTTGTAATATCTTTGGAAAATTACCGCTTATTGCTGCCCTTGTTATCACCCAATAGCGATGAATCAATGGTAAAGTTGCGCTTTCTTGGAAAATTGTAGCTCCTAATTGTACCGCTTTTTGAAGAGATGCTGGTATAATAGCCAATGGAAGAAATGCTGGTTTAAGCATTCTAGGCAAAGTACTAGAATGCTCGTAAAATTTGCTATAATGCTCTCGCGATAGCTCTACCATAACTTCAACAATGTGACACTTTTGTTTATCATTGACATAATTAGAGTCCAAATCCTTTCTATCCACTTCTATAGCCTTTAGCATATCATCAGGTAAATAATATTGATATCGTGACTGCATGAATGATAAAAGACGCAACACACCACTTAATCCTTGAGCAATTCCTCCATGTTCATAAACATTTGTAAAATCTTGTGCTGCATCAGGATCTAATATCTGGCAAGAAAGCTGTAAAATTATACTCGCTGTCTCCCTACAATAAAATTCGAGATCATAAAGATCTGCTATTGGATTTTGGTAAAGATTTAAAATCTGTGCATCGCAATAACGTAAAAAAGCTGTCTTAGGTAAATTAAAAAGAGTCATTGCTGTAAACAAATCACTCAAAATCGGATTATTTTTATTCTTTGGTATTTTGCTATTAGCGATAGAATCGTACCACCAACGTAATCGTATCTCACCGATAAGTGGATCATGTACGCTTTCGCGAATACGAGAAACTTCTACATTAAAGGCGTAAAGAGCAGCCAATGCTCTACGCTTTTTTTTAGGTGCGAATAAAACAGATATGTAGCGATCACGATCTGTAGCACGTAAAATACCAAGACAATAAGGAAGAGAATTTACCATTCTATGATGCCTCTTAACTTCCTTTTTTAGTAATTAACGTTCTATTTTATTCATATTTAAAAATGATAGATGAGCACATACAGCTAAGAGAATAGAGCTTCCCAATGTACCTCTACACCGTATTGTAAATTAAAACTTCTTTTCTAGCTATTTTTTAGTCGCATAAAACACCAACGTATTGTTATTTTTAATAAGTTAACCTCGAGCTATAACATAGCTACTTTAGCATGAAAGTTTATAAATAAGGAAATTATCACGAAGACTTGCCGTTTGCATCTATGTTTCTACTAAAATGAAAAAACAGATAATAATTACCTTTAAGCATAAGGAGGACAAATGCATAAAATTTCATTCATTTTTATATGTGACTGAAAAAAACTGTTTGCCTTTCAATGTCAGAATATCTCGTAGCGTCACCTGAAAATTACAAAAGAACTAGATAGAGGAAAAGGTAAAATATTTGAAAAATACTAATACACTATTTAAAAAGTTCGGCATTTAATATGCTAACGTCTGTGCACTCAAACCAATTCAAGCGCAATCTGTGCAAAACAAAAAACGTGATAAGAACATGAGAGACGTATGCTATTGAGATTGATGATTGAGAAAAAACGTTACCACAATCACCTGATAAAAGGTAATTAGACAGATTGCCATAATAGCTTTATAAAAAAGTAAAACCTTTCAAAAATTATACTTTACGTGTTACTTTTTCTCTTTTTTCATCAACTAAAGAACATTCCTTCCTATACTCCTGCACATTATGTATTCAACTCTGTGTCACTTATACCCAGTTCCATATCGATTGGTTTTCATAAGTTATTTTTTTGGTATAGCCCCCTGTACATTCCCTCAAATACCTATCAACAATAGCTAAAGACTTGCAAAAATACTTAATATTTTTAAATAGATAACTGAAAAAAGATCTTTGGAAAATAATCTAGCTTTAAGAGTAAAAAACGAGCTCTCAAAAACAAAAACGGAATGCCTATTTGGATAGAGGAAGACATTAAGAGATATTATTACAAAAGGCATCATGGTACGCAGGAATATATTTAGATTGAATTATTTCTGTACATAAACTCAAAGAGAAGGTGATGCAGTATGAATTGTTTAAAAAATAGATAAATGATATCATTTATCTAATATCTAAAGAGAGAAAAGTAAATTTTAAACAAATGCCTTTCTTTCTTGTAGCTTGACGGCAGGTTTTGTATATTTTGCCACTAGGTTTTGTACCAATTTAT
>NZ_LR736301.1:0-44806 GCF_902652675.1 Bartonella refiksaydamii | reverse complement strand
TCATAGAAAATGATTGCATACAACCTTTTGACTTTATTAGTTTTTTATATATAATGTGTATTCTTATTCGGAACTCTCGTTTAAGTAGCAAAACAGTAAATGATCATGACAAATTGATTTATTATTTTCCCACAGGCAGGTTAAAATATCTGCTAAAGTGTTTCTTTTCTACTAGGACTCTCATTGTAAAGCATTGCATAAGAGCTATAACTCTTGTATCGTTCTTAACGAACGAAAATAAATGGCGTCCTTCCTTCCAGAAAAACAATGACAAAAACAAAGCTTCCCGTCGAAAATGTGCCCGATATTACGCTCTGCGCTCGTGATCTGTTTAATATTGATACAGATATGAAAGTGCCCGCTTTTAGCACAAAAAACCCTCACGTTCCTGATGTAGATCCCGATTATCTTTTTGATCAACAAACAACTTTAGCGATTTTAGCAGGTTTCGCATTTAACCGCCGTGTTATGGTTTCTGGCTATCACGGTACAGGTAAATCGACACATATTGAACAAGTTGCTGCACGTCTCAATTGGCCTTGTATCCGAATTAATCTCGACAGTCATGTCAGCCGCATTGATCTGGTAGGAAAAGATGCCATTGTTTTAAAAGACGGCTTACAAATCACTGAATTTAAAGAAGGTATTTTACCATGGGCTTATCAGAACAATATTGCCCTTGTTTTCGATGAATATGATGCAGGTCGTCCCGATGTTATGTTTGTCATCCAACGTGTCCTTGAAGCCTCTGGACGGTTAAGCTTGCTTGATCAAAGCCGTGTCATCACACCTCATCCAGCATTTCGCCTTTTTGCGACCGCAAATACCATTGGTCTTGGCGATACAACAGGGCTTTATCATGGTACACAACAAATTAATCAAGCACAAATGGACCGCTGGTCCATCGTAACGATACTAAATTATTTGCCCCATGATAAAGAAATTGATATCGTTTGTTCAAAAGTAAAGTCTTTTCAGACAATTGAGGGAAAAAAGACAATTTCACAAATGGTTCATGTTGCTGATATGGTACGCCAATCTTTTATCAACGGAGATCTTTCAACAGTCATGAGCCCACGCACCGTCATTACTTGGGCCGAAAATACGACCATTTTTCAAAATGTTGGATTTGCCTTTCGGTTAACTTTTCTCAATAAATGTGATGAACTAGAACATGCTACTGTCGCAGAATTTTATCAACGTGCCTTTGGGCAAGAACTTCCCGAATCACTCATTCATGGTGTTTTGCCTTAAAGGATATGTCAATCATGGCTGCCAAGACTGGCAACAATAGCGAAAATCTCACAAACGATTATCCCGACAATACTCTTGATACTGAAGCTTTTAAAAAAGCACTTTCCACCTGTATCCGTGCAATTGCTTGCACGCCTAACCTTGAAATTTCCTTTAGCCACAACAGACCCTCGTTAAGCGGAAATGATGCACGCTTACCAGAATTGCCACAACATGCAACAGATAAAGATATAAAAATTACCCGCGGATTAGGCGATTCTATGGCACTACGCAAAGCGTGGCATGACAACAACATCCACACGCAATTCGCACCACTAGAATCAGAAGCACGCGCCATTTTTGATGCTCTTGAGCAAACACGTGTTGAAACAATCGGCACTTTAGCCATGGAGGGAATTGCACAAAACCTTGATGTAATGCTCGCGGATAAATATAAAAGAGCCCATTATCAAAAGATAAGCAGCCAAAGTGAAGCGCCTATACAAGAAGCCATCGCGCTTTTACTCCGCGAAAAAACAACAAAACGCTCTACTCCAAAAGAAGCAGGACCTGTCTTGGAGTTATGGCGTCAAGAAATTGAACAAAAAGCCGCAATAGAACTGAACGAACTGACACATCATATCCATAATCAACATGCTTTTGCACGGATTGTCCGTCGAATGCTTGTTACACTCAAAATTTCAACCAAACTAGAAGAAAATTCTGACAATGAAAACAATAAAAAAATAAAAAACGGCTGTGAACCACAAAACCAAGCAGAAGAAGAAAGCAAAAACAAAAAACACGCCCAGAACAAAGAAAAAGCGACAACTGAACAAGAAAGCGATGTGCAAGACAAAGGAAAAACGCAAGCGACACAATCACACGAAAATGATAAAGCCGAGGAAGAACAAGAAAGAAGCCCTTGGCAGAGAAAATCGAACAAATCTAAACGCTTTTTCACCATTTCAGAACAAATGGAAAAACTTGGCAATTATAAAGTTTTTACCCGTCAATTTGATGAAGTTTTGGAAGCAACAGCTTTTTGTTCTGAAAGCGAATTGGATCGCTTGCGCCATTATCTTGATAAACAAATCAATCATCTCCAAAACATTGTTGGACGCTTAGCAAACCGCTTACAGCGCCGCCTCATGGCACAACAAAATCGTAATTGGAACTTTGACCTTGAGGAAGGGTATCTTGATACAGCACGACTCCCACGCCTTATCATTGATCCCACACAACCACTCTCTTTCAAAATGGAAAGTAAGACGCAATTTCGAGATACCGTTGTTTCACTCCTCATTGATAATTCAGGCTCAATGCGAGGACGGCCAATGACTGTTGCAGCAAGTTGCACGGATATTTTAGCACAAACTCTTGAACGTTGTGGCGTTAAAGTCGAAATTTTAGGCTTTACCACCAAAACTTGGAAAGGAGGAAAATCACGTGAACAATGGCTTACCCAAAACAAACCCAATAACCCAGGGCGCCTTAATGATTTATGTCATATCATCTATAAAAGTGCTGATACACCATGGCGTCGCGCACGGCGTAATTTAGGTTTAATGATGCAGGAGGGATTACTGAAAGAAAATATTGATGGTGAAGCATTGATTTGGGCGCATCAACGTCTTTTATCACGGCGTGAACAGCGTCGTATTCTCATGGTTATTTCTGATGGAGCTCCTGTTGACGATTCAACACTGTCCGTTAATTCCAGCAATTATCTTGAAAGGCATTTACGGGCCGTGATTCAAGAAATTCAGACACATTCACCTATAGAACTCATTGCAATTGGGATTGGTCATGACGTTACACGCTATTATCAACACGCTGTAACAATTATGAATGCCGAAGAACTTGCCAATGCTATAACAAAACAATTAGAAACACTTTTTAGCGATAAGAAACTTTATTCTCATAAGAAATTTTAAAAAACTCCTCAATCAGTAACGATTATATTTTAACGTTAAAATATGCGTCTATACAAGCCAGAATCATCACTTTATTTGCCACCCCTCAAAGTTACAATTGCACTCACATTTAGATCATTCATGAAAAGCATTTTGTGCCCTTTCTCAAACGACTTTTATTCACACATTGGATACAACCGTGACATACGAATGAATGATGATTCATAATAAGAGGACTTGAAAGAGATAGGCCTTATTGTATCCAGAACTCTTATCCAACTTGCAAAAGGATAAGGCATCCTTATAAATCAGTGTGTTATTATAAAAATATCTTTACCAAACATGACTCTAAAACACTACTCTTACAAAACACAACGTATAATCTTTTCAGCTTCAAGAAAATGAGAGAATAAAGATGGTTATTTACGACCAACAAAAGATGAATCATCCTTTGAATAATTTTGATAAAGAGGGATTCCCACAGCGCTAAGGATTGTTCCATAAGGAATCAACATAAGGAGACTCATAACAATTTTTACCGAAAAATCTCCAAAAGCAAGTGAAAGCCATACTGGAATCTCAAACCCCAAAAAAACAACGCTTTCCATGAGTAAACTATTAGCATACCCTGTCATCTGATCGATAAAGGTAAAAAAGCTAGAAAAAGCAAGAGCAAAAAACACAACCGTATCCAAAGCTGAACCAACCAACGCTGCTGCTAACGGCGCTTTCCACCATGTTTTACGTCGCAAAGGAGTAAAAACAATAATATCCAAGAGCTGACCAAATAAAAATGCTAAACTAGAAGCAATTGCCAGACGCGGCGTAGCTAGGATCCAAGAAACAAAAACACCAGCAAAAAAACCAGCATAAACCACACGCCGTGCAGCAGATGGACCATAAAAACGATTGGTTAGATCATTAATCAGAAAAGCAATCGGATAGGTAAAAGCACCATAGGTCAAAAGTTCATTCAACCCAAACCAATAGACAGGATACTGAACCAAAACATTAGAAGCAGTAACAGTAAAACACATTGCAAAGATAGAAAAAACTATAAACCTTCTCTCTTGCTGTGCTAACAAAAACCTGCGCTCTGAAAACATTTTTTTACTTGGGCAATGGAATCGATCAAATACAACGACAAAACCGTAGAAAACTGAAAGAATACACCCCTATAGAAAGGAAACAAATAACCCAACAGCGTAATATATCAAAGACAATTACGCTGCTTGCTCAGCCTCTTGTTCAGTTTTTTTCTTAACAATTTGGCGCTTTAACAAGCGCGCACGTTGCGATAACTCTTTATCAGCAGCTTTAACCAAAAAACCATCAAGACCACCGCGGTGCTCAACAGAACGCAAAGCACTTGCCGAAACACGCAAACGGTAACTCTGCTGCAACACTTCGGAAATCAATGTCACATTGCAAAGATTTGGTAAAAAACGACGACGGGTTTTATTGTTTGCATGGCTAACATTATTACCATACAGAACTGTTTTTCCTGTCAATTCGCAGGCACGAGACATAAACTTCACCTTTAAACTCTAAAAAACTTTTCAATCCCAATACCTGCAAAATAGAACGAACAAAAAAACGCACAACACTACCTTGAACGAGTACTATTGGGAAACTACTTTTCTAATAAGGCGTTGACAACAAAAGGTCAAGCCTTTTGTAAAACCTTTTGCATCCCTTATTGGCTCATTCTTTCATCATTTCCCATAAAAGGCATACAAAATGCTTTTTTTTAATGCTCACCGTGCTAAAAGAACGCTTATCATACTATAAAGGAAGCATCAATCATGAACCAAACAGATCTTTCCATGACAGAGCTTCAACAAAAACACACCAGTTTTTCTTCACTTGTGTTCGGTATTTTGTGTATATGTTTTTTTCTTCTCTTTAGTGCATTAGGTGTATGGCAAGTACAACGATTAAATTGGAAAACAAACCTTATCATCAGTGCCAATCAACGTGTCCATTTGCCTCCCATAAAAGCACCACCGCAAGATCAATGGGCGCATACCACTTTTGAAAAAGATGAATATCGCCCTGTCATCATTACGGGAAAATTTTTGACAGATAAAAATATTTTTATCACTGCCGTTGCTCAAGATACCACGGGCTACTGGGTTTTAACCCCTTTACAAACAGCTGACAACACATTAACCTTTGTGAATCGTGGTTTTATCCCCATGGACGCACGCCATGACTTTCAAAACTCAGAGCAATCACACACGAACATCCCGCATTCTGCCACAGAGATAAAACAAACGACAGTTATAGGTTTGTTACGTATGAGTGAGAAAAATGGGTTTTTTCCACGCAAAAATAATCCTGACACGAACTTATGGTATACGCGCGATCTTCCTGCTATGGCACAAAAGCTTGGCCTATCCACCGTTGCTCCTTATTTCATCGATGCTAGCAAAAAAACAGACACACAAGCAGACCTCCCCATTGGTGGTCTCACTGTCGTACACTTTCAGAACAATCATCTTGTCTATGCTATTACGTGGTTTACCTTAGCTGCAGGTGTTCTAGGAGCCTTTCTTTTCCTGCTACGGCAAAAAAACTAAAAAAGATTAGAGGCTAGGTACTCACCTTATAAAACATAACTGTTAAATAGCCTTGCTTTAAAAAGCGTTATTCCACAACAGAACATACCATCACACCATTGTGTTGAGAGTTTTACACACCACTCCCTTTGTTTTTTCAGGAAACAGCACACAGCAAGCGCCAAGGTAAATACATAAACATCACCCTTACACGCGCCCTCTTTATTGCAGCAAAAACAGAGAGAAAAAATGCCCTCATAAGACACTCCCCCTTACAATAAAATACTCTCTCAAATGCCCCTATAAACAAATTTTAGAAAAATTTACGAGAATAAAGCCGTGCAATTGAATCAATATTACCACGACAAATACCAAGATCATTAAGTTCATATATTGAAAGATGACTCAATGCATTAACCGTCCGACGATAACGACGCCAATTATTATAAAACCGCAGAATACTCATATTTTTTACTCAAATCCTATAATCATTTTCTTCAGAAGATAAGATAGAGCAAATTACAAAAAAGAGTTGTGCTATAACTTCATAACAGATATGCACCTACAACACGATAAGCTTAACTAAAACTTTATCTCATACGAAAAGATCACCAACGAAAACCGTTAATGACGAAAATGCCGTACACCTGTAAAAACCATGGCTAAACCATGCGCATCGGCAGCGGCAATCACCTCTTCATCACGCATTGATCCCCCCGGTTGAATAACCGCTGTTGCACCTGCTTCAGCAACTGCTAATAAACCGTCTACAAAAGGAAAAAAAGCATCCGACGCAACCACAGACCCTTTCGCAGAAGATTCTGTTAAGCCTGCTCTTTGTGCACTTTCTTCAGCTTTACGCGCAGCGATTTTTGCTGAATCAATACGACTCATTTGTCCCGCACCAATTCCAACTGTTGCGCTATTTTTTGCATAAACAATAGCATTTGATTTGACATGTTTAACTACCCGAAAAGCAAATTGAAGATCACGCATTTCATCTTGACTTGGCACCCGCTTTGTCACCACTTGCAATTTAAGATCATCAACTACCACATTATCACGCGATTGCACTAAAATCCCACCCGCAAGCGTTTTTGCAATCAACCCTCCACAACGAGGATTAGGAACATCACCTGTTACCAGCAAACGGAGATTTTTTTTCCTTGCAATAATTTCACGTGCTGCCATTGTTGCACTAGGAGCAATAATCACTTCCGTGAAAATTTTAACAATCTCTTCCGCACATTCTTCATCAAGAGGTTGATTTAAAGCAACAATTCCCCCAAACGCCGAAACATTATCACATTGTAGAGCTTTCAAATAAGCCTCTTTCAAACTCCGCCCTTCTGCAACACCACAAGGGTTTGAATGCTTAATAAGAGCAGCAGCAGCAGTCATTTTAGGATCAAATTCTGCCACAAGCTCAAATGCCGCATCTGTATCATTCATATTGTTATAAGAGAGTGCTTTTCCTTGCAAAAGTTCAGCTGTTGCTACACCAAAACGTTTATCACTATTGCGATAAAATGCCGCCTGTTGATGCGGATTTTCCCCATAGCGCATAACGCTTTCAATATGACCAGAAAAACTTTGCCAAGATGGCATTTCAATTTTTAAATCCTGTGCAAACCATGCCGCTATCGCCGCATCATAAGCAGCAGTATGTTCATAAGCACGCATTGCTAATTGACGTCGTATGGATAAACTTAAACACCCATCATGCTTCTTTAATTCAGCGAGAACCAATGCATAATCACGCACCACTGTTACAACACCTGTATAAGCATGATTCTTTGCCGCAGCGCGGATCATTGCCGGTCCACCGATATCAATATTTTCAAGAATTGTTTGCCTATCCGCTCCAGATTGTGAAGTTTTTTCAAAAGGATAAAGATTCACGACCAAAAGATCGATTTCATGGATACCATGTTTCTCCATCGCATCTGCATGGCTAGGATTCTCTCTTACACCTAAGAGAGCACCATGAATTAAGGGATGAAGTGTTTTTACACGTCCATCCATTATTTCCGGAAATCCTGTAACTTCGGCAACATCTTTTACCGGTAAATCAGCAGCCATTAAAGCTTTAGCTGTTCCTCCTGTTGAAATCAATTCAATACCGTAAGCGTGAAGCGCTTTTGCAAATGCAACCACGCCCGTTTTATCAGACACAGAAAGAAGAACACGCCGGACCCGATGAAGATCAGGTATGGGAAAATTTTTTGCAACAACACCCATAACAGGAACCCTAAAAATGAAATGGTTAAAATTCAAACAAAATTGGCTTACATGCATAAAGCCAGTTTATACATTCATAGCACATGCCTTTATCAAAATACACTGAAAGGATAGTATGCTTTTTAATACACTAAAGAATAACTTTCTTTATCAATGTTATAAAAAAGCAAATCATTGCTCTAACGGACAGCGAATAAAACGCCAACGAACCTTTTCCTGAAATGCAGGACGAAAATATAAAACAATCTGTTGTGTGCGTTGTGGTCCTGTTAGTGCAGCAAAATCAATGGAATCTTCAAGACAAATATCAGTGTCAGGCGATATAAAATACCACACTTGCTCATCCCCCACAGCTAAACGCACACGCTTGCCATCGTAATTGACTTGAACTTGCGGATGAAGATGAAACCGAACAGCAACATTATTTTGTTCACTTTGATCTATCCTATGTCTCTTGGAAGGCTCCTTGTTTGGCATAAAAAAGCGATCAAAACCCTCGATCATTTCTCCATTTGTCGCTAAAATAAGACCACGTTCATGAACAAGATTAAAAGGACGCACATAACCATTATGGCTCGCAATAAAACCCGTTTTCTCTGAATCCTCTATACGACGCACTTTAACATCCGTTGGCCCTTCAAGGAGAAATGAAGTGCCACTTCTCTTTTTTTTATGAAAAATCCCCACCGAACAATCATTAACCGTTGCTGTTGAATGTGCAGCAGTGAAACGCCCTAAATGTCGATATTCTTCACGCCCATAAGGATTAACACCCGTGTTGATAATAAAGCGGCTCCCATGTGAAGACATTTCAAAAGACAAACACCCCGAACAAGCGTATTGGGCAGCAGAGCGTGGCGGAAACTTTCCGGTATCCGCAAGCACTGTCGTTTTATTGGCTTGTAGACGTTGAAACCCTGAATAGCGTGCATAACTAAAAGGATGCCCTGCAGTCTCATCAAGCTGTAAAATTGCCAATAAGCGTTCGGGAACAAGAGGACCAACTCCATTAAAATGCGCTAATGTTTGGTCTTCATGAATAAAAAATCGTAAAGCTGGCAACATACGCTCAACAGAATCAATCAAAACACGCGGTGCTGTTTCATTACTACGCATAAAAAGGTAACGTAAAGACAATAAATCCGATAACAAATTGAGTAAAATAATAGGGCTACGCGAAATATGTCCGCCATCGACCAATATTTGGTGTGAAAGCTCTTCGATGAGAAAGGTTTGCACCTTTTTTTTCATTGCCGCAGAAACAGGCAAAGCAAGAGATGCAAATGTCAAAGCCACTGCTGCTTGTAAACGTTGGTCATTGTTTTCCATACTCGAAATCGTGACACGCAAATAACGAAATTGAAAACCAAGCGCACGCAAAAAGTTTTTCTCAAACCGTTCACTTGCTCCTTGTAATAACATTTTCGAATGACAGATCCACGAAATTAGACGCCGTGCCACAACCGGTGCACTCCAAGCAAGCCCCGTTACCTTTTTGCCACCATGATGAAACCAATCTTCTAAGAGAGAACGCGCATGTGCCACAGCTAAATCACTCTCCGCTGCCGCCATATGCCGCAACCAATGAAAATCATGAAGAGCAGCTTCCCATTCCGATGTTGGTGGAACTAATGAAAAAGGGGAAGCAACACCAGAATGAACAATATGACCGGCAAAAGCAAAACGACCATGATAAAATTCGCGTGCTATCACCGGATCAGCTAAATGCAAATCAACGGGATGTGCTAAAATTTTATGGGGACGAAACCCTGAAAATCGCCAACGAAACAGCGGTCCCACCCATAAACGCCGTATAAACTGGTGTGCCCCATATACCAAATCCGACGTTTTTACTTGAGGTCCTTTTACCGCAATTGCCACAATCTATCTCCATATATACTGAATCGTGTACAATTTCGGCCATTTTAGTAAATGAACCGTTAATTAAGATACTTTCCGCAAGCGAGCTGCAAAAAAACCATCCATTCCTAAAAACACTTTTTTTTCATCAGTAAAATTTTGGTGACAAAAGTCTGCAGGCGTTGTTCGCAAAGTCCCCGCAAAAGAGAGCAAATGCGCCAGTGCTCCCATTTCCTCTGCACAAATAGGCTCTAAAACAATGTCACCACGTGCCGATAAAATTTTCTCAATGAGATCTTCACCTTCTTCTCTTGCTAATGAACAATTGGAAAAAACAATACGCCCCCCCTTCTTCACCAAAGCAATTGCCGCCAAGAGTAAATCATATTGCAATGCCGCTAATTTGCCAATATCATCTACCGATTTTGTCCATAAAATATCCGGATGACGCCGTATTATTCCTGTAGAAGAACAAGGGGCATCAAGAAGAACAGCATCAAAAAGCTGTTTGGGATGAAAATTTCTCACATCCCCCTGCCAAGTGCGAACTGAAAAATGAAGCCGTTCCATATTTTCTTTTAAACGCTTTACCCGATTAGCAGACATATCAACGGCTGTCACATCAGCCCCCTGCAAAGCCAATTGTGCTGTTTTTCCTCCCGGACTCGCACAAAGATCAGCAACATTTTTGCCCTGAATATTTCCAAGTAAACAAGCAGGCAACGCCGCAGCAAAATCTTGAACCCACCAAGCCCCTTGCCTATAGCCTGGTAAATCAGAAACAGAACAATCCACATGGCTTAACCGAACCGAACCATTGGGCAAAACAACACCGCCAAGCCGCTTAGCCCATTCAACACTGTCGGATTTAACTGTCAAATCAAGAGGCGGCGGAACACTTTGAATTTCTAAAATCTGTTCAGCCTTTTCTTTTCCATAAGCTGAAACTAACAGCTCCCCAAACCACACCGGAATCTCTTCAATGGTAGGAACCTGTTGGCGCAACACATCTGCCTCACGTGCAACATTGCGTAAAAGTGCATTCACCATCGCTGAAAAACGGCGCATACGAGGATCAAGTTTAGCTACACGCACTGCTAAATCAATCGCAGCATGATCAGGAATATCAAGGTACAGAATCTGTACCATACTGATATGCAAAAGATGCTGCAATGAAAATGCTTGTGAAGGCAAAGGTCGCACCAAAAAGCGTGATAAAGCAGCTGTAATTTGTCCCCGATGACGCAACGCCGCTGCCAAAATAGCACGACACAATAAACGATCTCGATGTGAAAACCTTAAATATTGTGGATGTCCATGTTCATTATCCGTTAAACCTGAAAGAGACGCATGCTTATCAAGCACTGCCCCTAAAAGACGCACACACACCTGCCGAACAGCTAATCCCGGAACATTTTTTTCGGATACACGCCCCGCTTTTTCGTGCTTCAAAACAACACCTTTATGCCTTTATCCCCTCAAAAGCTCTATGATCGAGATCTTTTTGTATCTTCATAACGAAGCCAAGAAGGGCGTTTTGTAACGCGTTGAACAGCATCATTTTCCTGATTACCTGATACACTAGTTTGCTCATTATGATCAAAACCTCCATAACCTATCCCCCTTTTTTCATGCAAACCACCTTCTTTATTCCACCCCATACCTTTGGATATTGCCCCCTTCATCTCCTCTGCTTGTCGACGAAGAGCCGCAATACGATTCGCAGTCGCCGGATGGGTAGAAAAGAGGCTATCGGCCCCTTCCCCGCTTAACGGATTGATAATAAACATATGTGCTGTTGCCGGATTATGCTCTGCTTCCTCATTGTATACTCCACGTCCACCATCGGCAATTTTACGCAATGCCGAAGCCAACCATAAAGGATTACCACATATTTCAGCTCCCCGCCGATCAGCAGCATATTCACGCGTACGACTAATAGCCATTTGCACCAACATTGCCGCAAAAGGCGCCACAAGCAAAGCAATAATGCCCCCAAGCCCCCCACCATGAGAATTTTCTGAAGAATTACGCGTTCCCCCCATAAAAAAAGCGAAATTACCGAGCATAGAAATCGCTCCTGCAATCGTTGCGGTCAGAGTCATTGTTAACGTATCACGGTGCTCAATATGTGCTAGCTCATGCGCCATAACGCCCGCAATTTCCTCCACACTCAACTGCTCTAACAACCCAGTACTCGCAGCAACAGCCGCATTTTGAGGATTACGTCCCGTAGCAAAAGCATTTGGCTGCGCACTTTCAATAACATAAACTTTTGGTTGAGGAAGAGAAGCTTTTTGTACTAAATCGCTCACAATCTTATAATAAATTGGTGAGGAATACTGATTAACTTCACGCGCACCATACATGCGTAAAACGATTTTATCAGAATTCCAATAAGAAAAAAAATTCAAACCACTTGCCATCAATAGAGCAATGATCATGCCACTGCCCCCCCCAACAAGATAACCAACCCCCATAAAAAGAGCGGTCATAAAAGCCAAAAGCATTGCCGTACGCATTATATTCATTACTCAAAAAACTCCATGATAAAAGACAATCATTCCTATATGATGGGGTTTTCTTTCTGCTTCTTCAATGGAATAGGTGTAAAATGGATAAAAAAGACAAGAAAATAAGCAATCAAAATGCAACCGCAGATAAACAACAATCCCTCTCTCCCGCAGCAAAACGCGCCCTAAACGAAGCCGAGGAAAGGCGTAAACATGAAATAAAGGAAGAAAGACCTTTAGAAAATGGTGGACGCGGCGGCAAAGACCCTTCACGTTATGGAGACTGGGAAATTAAAGGCCGCGCCATTGACTTTTAAAAGAGTCATACTGATTTTAGAAAAAACAAACACCTTATTAAGTGAAGATCCGTTTTTGATAAACAAAAACGGATAACAATCACTTTTCTCGATAAAAGCTTCTAAAAGAACAATTGATTATTTTTAAAAGCAATCAGGCTTCTGCTGTTGACTCTGCCGCTTCTTCAGCAGCTTGCTTTGCTGCTGCAATACGTTCTTGTGCCTTTTTACCAGGTTCACCTTTGTGTGGATTATTGCGGATTGGACGCTTTTTTAAACCAGCCGCATCCAAAAACCGTAAAACGCGGTCTGTTGGCTGTGCACCTTGACCAAGCCAATATTGAATACGTTCTTCGTTCAGCTTCACACGTGGCCCATCTTTAGGCAACATGGGATCCCATGCACCAACACGCTCAAGAAACCGCCCATCACGCGGACTACGAACATCTGCAACCACAATGTGATAGTAAGGACGCTTTTTGGATCCTCCACGAGACAAACGAATTTTTAATGCCATATTTTATCTCCTATTTTCAGCTCTGGCTTTCGTTTAAATTTACTTGTTTTTGTTCTTCAGCAATCAGCTCATGATGATGCACAACCTCTTTAATGATAAACTTCAAAAATCTTTCAGAAAAATCAGGATCGAGATGACTATCTGTAGCCAATTGCCGCAACCGCTCAACTTGTCGCTGCTCACGCAGAGGATCAACCGTAGGCAAATCATAACGGGCTTTTAAGTGCCCAACAGCTTGCGTACAACGAAAACGCTCTGCCAAAATATGGATCAACGCTGCATCAAAATTATCAATAGAGGTACGTAAACGCGCCAATTCATCCAATATTTTTTCCTGCATGATATTTCCTTCTCTCTTTACATCTTATTTTTTCTTGAGATGCTGAGGAAACAACCCCTTATCAGCAGTACCATTGGAAAGGCTAGGAAAAACAGGCCCACAACGCCTTGGAAGACCAGGTAAAGCCTTCCCTCCATTACCACTTTCAATCTGTTTTTGAAGTGTTGAGAGCTGCTTTGGATCAAACCCCGATAAATCGGGCAAAGCTTCAGAATCCCTGACAACAGCTCCCATACCACCAAGCCCCATCTTAGAACCAAACCCTCCCAACATTTTTCCCATCAAGCCGCTTTTTCCCTTACCCCCTATGGCTTTGACCATATCAGCCATTTGGCGATGCATTTTCAAAAGCTTATTAATATCAGCAGCACTTGTACCAGAACCCTTAGCAATCCGTTGTTTACGACTATGTTTCAAAACTTCAGGACGAGCACGCTCTAAGGGAGTCATTGACGAAATAATAGCCAATTGACGATTAAACAAACGATCATCAAGTCCCGCAGCAGCAATCTGATCTTTTACCTTACCAAAACCCGGCAACATTCCCATAACTCCGCCCATTCCCCCAAGTTTTTTCATTTTCTGCAATTGTTCTGCAAGGTCATTGAGATCGAATTTTCCAGCCTGCATTTTTTTTGCAAAAGCAGACGCTTTCTCATGATCCATTGTCTCAGCAGCTTTTTCAACTAAAGAAACAATATCACCCATTCCGAGAATACGATCAGCAATGCGACTAGGATGAAACTCTTCCAAAGCATCTATTTTTTCACCAGTTCCAATTGCTTTAATCGGCTTTCCCGTAATAGCACGCATTGAAAGAGCAGCACCACCACGGCCATCACTATCCATACGTGTTAAAATAATTCCTGTAATTCCCACACGCTCATCAAAAGAACGCGCAAGATGAACAGCATCTTGACCTGTAAGACTATCAGCAACCAACATAATTTCATGAGGAAGAGAACACGCTTTAATCGCAGCCAACTCAAGCATCAAAGCTTCATCAATATGGTTACGTCCTGCCGTATCAAGAATCAAAACATCATAACCACCTAATTTAGCGGCTTGTACCGCACGTGTTGCAATATCAACGGGAGACTGACCCGCAATAATAGGCAAACTTGCAAGTTTTGCTTGCTCTCCTAATTGGCGGAGTTGTTCCTGTGCCGCAGGTCGGCGTGTATCTAATGACGCCATGAGAACTTTTTTATTATTTTTGTCGGTTAAACGCTTTGCAAGCTTTGCTGTTGTCGTTGTTTTTCCAGAACCTTGCAAACCAATCATCATGATAACAACAGGTGCTGGTGCATTTAAATCACTCAGAACTCCTTCATTTCCAAGAACATTAACCAATTCATCATGAACAATTTTGACAACCATCTGGCCAGGTTTAATTGACTTAACAATTTCGGCCCCAACAGCTCTTTCACGAACCCTATCGGTAAAAGAACGCGCGACATCAAGTGCAACATCAGCGTCCAATAAAGCGCGACGAATTTCGCGCAGGGCCTCTGCTACATCCTGATCCGACAAAGCTCCACGCCCTGTCAAATGAGACAGTATGGAGCCAAGACGCTCTTGTAAGGATTCAAACATTATCTACCTCATTGCTGCATAACACACAAACCAAAGTGGCACCCGAGGACGCACCGCGTTATCGGATGTTGACCTCTGAGATCTTTTTATACCCTTAAAATGGGGTCTCAGTCAGTGGCTCCAAGTTAATTTTGTACCGAAAGCTCGCTCTTTCAAACAATAAAACCCTAGCTTTGTCAAGATTTATCATACAATATCTTTAAAAGAGAGCAAGCGTTATACTTCAAAGTTCCAAACCTCAACAGGCACAAAACGACCTGTTTCCTGTTCTATATTCCATAATTCACCACTTGAAATATCAAACCAAACCCCATGCAACGTTAAAATACCCTGATCTTTTCTCGCCTTTATCCATGGAAATGTTTCTAAATTCTTCAACGAATGACGAATAGAAAGTTGCTCTAATGCAGTCTGCTGTTCTAACACAGTCAACGACTTATTGCCAACAACCTCTTGTGCTGTTGGCGCCAAAAGGCTTATCCATTGACCAATAAAATCATTTGACGATAAAGACTTACATGTCCCCTTAAGAGCAGTGCTAATCCCCCCACAATGCGCATGACCAAAAACAACAATATGCTTAACTTCAAGCAACTGCACCGCATGTTCAAGAGCTGCTGATGTTGCGTGATATTGGTTATCAGGAGAAAAAGGAGGAACCAAATTTGCCACGTTACGTATCGTAAAAATTTCGCCTGGCTTAGTATCAAAAACTGTTTCTGGTACTGCGCGCGAATCACAACAAGCAATGACCAAAACCTCAGGTTTTTGCCCCTCAAGCGCCAATTGTTGATAATGTGCTGTTTTATATGAAAAATGATTTTTTATAAAGGATCGGTAACCACTTAAAAGTCTTTCTGGCAAACACATCATTCTTTATTTACTTTCATTTTGTATATTTTGACAAACAAACTATTAACATAAAAAAACACTAAAAATGTCCTTTCATCGACATAATTTTTTAAAATGCCAAATTATTACTTATAAAGTGGAAGAAATAATTTTATTATCTCCAATATAAATAACTATTCCCCGCAAAAAGAAGGTGCTACAGTGCAGAGAATGGTATAACGGCCTATTCTTATAAATAAGTAAAGACTGCTAAAAGCAAAAAAGGGAAAAATATTGTGATAAAACAAAAAACATCAGAGATAAAAAGCAATCAAGATAAAATAGAACAAATCCTTTTTGCTCATACTGATAAAGAAGATATTGCTTGTTACGAGAATGAGGAACTTCAAAAAGCCGTAACCACCGCGATTAAAGCCTTTAATCTCCATCAAGCAGGAAAAAGCACCATCTACTTTGAACAAAATTTGACCCGCAACCATAAACCTATAACCGTTGTCACGCTTGTCAACGATAACAAACCCTTCCTGCTTGATTCGATTTTAAATATCTTTAATCAGCACAAAAATCATATTTATTTGATTGCACATCCCGTACTTGATTGCGCTTCTGGACAGCGCATCAGCCTCATGCAAATTCATATAGAGCCATTAAACGAACAGCAAATACAAAAACTGCAAAATGAAATCACCTTAGTTCTTGAACAAGTTAATGCAGCTGTACAAGACTGGGAACCTATGCTTAAAGAAGTCGAAAAGCATATCCATGCTTATCAAACAAATCTCCCAGCACACTACAAACAAGAAGGTGAAAAAGCCATTGAATTTCTTAACTGGTTGATGGACCACAATTTTATCTTCCTTGGCATGCGCACTTATAACTTCACCAAAAACCAAGAACCCACAAAAGCCTTTACAGCCAGCGACGTTGAATTGGGTATTCTCACCGATACCTCTATTCGTATTATTGGTGATGCAAGAGTGGAAGAACCTCCCCAAGAAATCCTCTCTTTTATGGAAAGCGATAACTTGCTTATTGTGACGAAAGCCAACAGCCGTTCAAAAATTCACCGTCTTGTTTGGCTTGATTATATTGGTCTTAAAATCTTTGATAAAGAAGGCAAGTTGTGTGGAGAATTGCGCATTGTAGGGTTATTTACTTCCTCAGCTTATACGCGCTCTATCTTGCAAATCCCTTTCTTAAAAGAAAAAGCAAAAACCATTATTCAACGCCTTGGACACAATCGCGCCGACTATTCTGGAAAAGCACTCATCAGTGTTTTAGAAACATATCCAAGAGATGAAATGTTTCGCTCTGATGTTGATACATTAACAGAAAATGCCAAACTTATCATGCAATTAGACGAACGCCCACGTCTACGAGTGCTCGCCCATATTGATTCTTTTGGGCGCTTTGTTTCTATACTTGTCTATGTTCCCCGTGACCAATATAGCAGCAATATTCGCGAAAAAATTGGTGAATACTTTGTTGAACTCTACCAAGGTGATTTTTTTGAATCCTATCCACTCTTCTTAGAAAGCACTCTCATCCGCGTTCATTATATCATCCATCGAAAAGGGAGCGAAAGCGCCCCTGTTATTGAGCGCACAGTGCTTGAACAAAATGTTCGTTCCATAGCACGCAGTTGGGAAGACAGTGTTCAAACCATAGCTCTTACCCGCAAAGCAACAGATCAACAAATGCGTTTAGCTAGCCAGTTTCCCAACAGCTATCGTGACTTATTCTCGGCTGAAGATGCAATTGAAGATGCTGGTCATATTTTAAGTCTTCATGATAAAAAACCGCTTTTCGTTACTTTCTATCATACACACAACAAAGAAAAACAAGGCATTTCTCTTCGGCTTTTTCACCGCCATAAAGCACTAGCCCTTTCTAAGCGCGTACCACTCCTTGAAAATATGGGATTTCGGGTCATTGCTGAGCAAACACTTGAATTACCAGATGGTAATGAACACTCCGTATATCTTCATGATATGCAACTAGAGAGCGCCTTCCAAGTTTGTATTGATTTCGACAAAAACAGTCAAAAGCACGCTGAAACATTCGAAGCTATTTGGTCCCAAGATGCTGATAATGATGCCTTCAATGCTTTAACGCAAACCGCTCAACTTGATTGGCGTGAAATTGTCATTTTGCGCCATTATGGACGCTATCTCCAACAAGCTGGAATCCCTTATTCACAAGACCGCGTTGCCCAAACTTTAAACGCCTACCCAGATATTACCCAAGATCTGTATGCTCTGTTTCATTTGAAATTTCATCAAAGCCATACAGAAAAAGAGCGAGAAAAAAACCAACAGGTCATTCAACAACGTATTGAAGAAAAACTACAGAAAGTATCAGGTTTAGATGATGATCTCATCTTACGCCGTTATCGTAATCTCATTGATGCAAGTTTACGAACCAACGCCTTTACCCCTCTAGCAAATGGTAGCCCGCGGCGTATTTTAGCAACCAAGTTGGATCCACGCCAAATTGAAGGCTTACCTGAACCGCGCCCTTATCGAGAAATTTTTGTTTATGGACCAGAAGTTGAAGGGGTCCATTTGCGCTTTGGTCCTATCGCCCGCGGTGGAATTCGTTGGTCTGATCGCGCATTGGATTATCGCACTGAAGTGCTCAGCCTAGTCAAAGCCCAACAGGTTAAAAATGCAGTTATCGTTCCCGTTGGTGCAAAAGGTGGATTTTATCCTCATCGTCTTCCCCAAACCAATGACCGTGCCGTAATTATAGAAGCCGCGCGACAAGCTTATATTGACTTTATCACGGCTTTGCTTTCCATCACCGACAATCTAGTTAACGGCAAAATAACCCCCCCTCACGACATTATCTGCCATGATGGCCATGATCCTTATTTTGTTGTTGCTGCCGACAAAGGCACAGCAACCTTTTCTGATACAGCAAACAGCATCAGCCAAGCAAACCACTTTTGGCTCGATGATGCTTTTGCCTCTGGAGGTTCAGCAGGCTATGACCATAAAGCCATTGGGATTACAGCTAAAGGTGCATGGGAAGCAGTTAAAAGACATTTTCGAGAATTGTTTAATCGCGATATTCAAACAACTCCCTTTACCTGTATCGGTGTTGGTGACATGTCTGGCGATGTTTTTGGCAATGGAATGCTCCTTTCCAAACAAACAAAACTTATCGCCGCCTTTGATCACCGCGATATCTTTATTGACCCAGATCCAAACATAGCTGAGAGCTATGCAGAACGTATGCGCCTCTTTCAACTTCCTCGTTCAAGCTGGCAGGATTACGACCATACAAAATTATCAAAGGGTGGTGGCATCTTTTCACGTACAGCAAAGACCATTACTCTCTCACCCGAAGCAGCACAAGCCATTGGCTTTGAACAACAAACGGGAACCCCCTTTGAAATTATTTCTGCACTTCTCAAAGCACCTGTTGATCTTTTATGGTTTGGCGGCATTGGTACCTATATCCGTGCAACAACAGAAACTGATGCACAAGTAGGGGATCGTGCAAATGATGCACTCCGCATTACCGGTGAACAAGTTCGTGCAAAAGTTATTGGTGAGGGTGCTAATCTTGGCGTTACACAACGTGGTCGAATTGAATATGTCTTAAACGGTGGACGATGCAATACGGACGCCATTGATAACTCTGCAGGTGTTAATTGTTCAGA
Source organism: Bartonella refiksaydamii (assembly GCF_902652675.1). NCBI lineage: Bacteria > Pseudomonadati > Pseudomonadota > Alphaproteobacteria > Hyphomicrobiales > Bartonellaceae > Bartonella > Bartonella refiksaydamii. Next base: position 25,214 of record NZ_LR736301.1, on the reverse strand, counting down.
TGTTGAAGTCAATATCAAAATTGTTCTCGCATCAGCGCTCCGTGCAAAAACGCTTACCAAAGAAGCACGCAACGAACTCTTGAAAAAAATGACTCCACAAGTTGAACAATTAGTCCTACGCAACAATTATTTGCAACCCCTTGCTCTTTCTTTAGCTGAAAGCCAAAGTATTGCCGATTTGCCTTATCAAATACGTTTTATGCATGATTTGGAACAGAAAAAACTTCTGGATCGTAGAGTTGAGATTCTCCCTGATGAACAAATTTTGCGGCAAAGAATAACACAAGGTCAAGGCCTTATACGTCCGGAACTCGCCGTTATTTTGGCATATGCCAAATTAACTCTAAAAGAAGAAATCGTCCACAGTCCTATTATTGATGATTGTTATTTTGATGCACTCTTGTTGCACTATTTCCCAACTCAAATTCAGACAAATTTTGAGAAAGAAATCATTAATAATCAGTTGCGTCGTAATATTATTGCTACACTGATTGCAAACGATATTGTGAATCGTGGAGGGCCTACTTTTGTTAATCAACTACAAGATGCAACAGAACAAAAGGTTGAAAATATTATTCGTGTTTTCATTACAATCCGTGACGGTTTTGAAATACCCCAATTATCTGATCAAATTGATAAACTTGATAATAAGATACCTGGTCTTGTCCAAAACAAATTTTACGCAACTATTACTTCAATGCTCTTTGAGACAACAAATTGGGGGTTGCGCAATATGGACCTTTCAACTCCATTAGAAGAACTTGTAAAAACAATAAAGCAAGCCCGTAACATTATTGAAGAACAACTGACACACTCCAACGATAAAGATATTAATCAAAAAATTAAAGAAAAAACGCTCCATTATAGTGAAGAAGGAGCACCAAAATCTTTAGCAAAGCAATTGTCTCTCTTGGAAGCTGCTCCAATAATTTGTGACATTTCTTTGATTGCAAAACAAAGCAACAGTGACCTTATTAAAACAGCAGAAATCTATTTTTCACTGGCTCAAATCATTCGTATAAACCGCATTAATGAAGCAAGTAGAACAATTTCTGTACTTGATTACTATGATAGTATGGCTTTAAACCAAGCCAAAGAAAATATCTCTGAAAGCTTGCGAAAAATTGTTACAAAAATCTTGAAAAATTATGGCTCGAAAGAGGCTTCATTTGCCGCTTGGAACAAAACAAATGAAGAGCAAATTCATAATGTAACAAACCGCATTGCTGCCCTCATTGAAAACGATCTCAATATTTCTCGTTTTACCTTTGCAGCAGGGATGATTGCTCAACTGTACAATACTACCTTTCAAACTTAAAGCGGTGCAAGACGGCCAAGTTTTAAAAATCCTAATTTTGCCCACCCATGGGTAATCAACAAAGGTAGAACTGGAATACCATCTGCATTTTTAGGCATAGCGCCTAAAATAAAAAATAAAGCTTGAAGATTGTTAGCTTGCGTGGGAAATAAACGCTGCATAGTTGTAAGAAGCTCCATATGCTTCACAAAAGCAAGTTCAAATTTTGCTGTCAAATATCCCTCATTATCAAAGGAAAAAGGTCCACTTATACGCAATGTGCCGCCTGTATGAAAAATTAATTCGCCACGCTTTAAAATACCACTTTTTCCATACAAATGCTGCTTCCAACTGTCTTCTCCCTTTTCAAACAGATGAGGTACCTCATTAAGTGCCCATGTCAAATTGCCATCAATTTTTGGAAAATCAACAAAGTAAGGTGCAAGAAACATAGCAGAATCCAAACTATCAAAAGTAACATGCCCCGATAAGCGATTCTTCTCGTGTTTAACATCAAGCCGTATAAATTCTGCCGTTATTTTTGGGAGCACACTTTTTGGGCTTAATGGATACACAACGGTGTCATCATCATCTCTCAAAGATACCTGATCTTCAACATTTTCTTGTGTTGTCTTTTTATCAGTCGTCTGCGATTTCAATTTACTTTGGAATTTTTGATCCTCAACAGATGTGTTAAGGATGGAAACTTCAAGCCCTTCAGCCATAAGTTTCAATGTTTTACCCGCCTTCCAATAAGGCTCTGTTTCAATTACCAGATTGTGCCAATGTGACATTATAGGAGCTTTTCCAGCAAAAAGAATTGATGCAGGAGAATGAACGTTTAACTCTACCCGTTGTGGTGCATAAATTGGTGCACCAACCGTCAAACGATCCGTTGATAAAGAAAACCCGCGCAAAGGCCAAGCAAATTGAAACTGATCACAAACAACACCAATACGTAACGGATAACCATTCTTGTTCAGATGTCCGCACACCGCTATCATATCCCGCGAAGATGCCTTTGCGAGTATAACGGAAGCACAATCTTCTATTTTACGTGAAAAAAAAACCAGAACGAGCTATAAATGAGTATCAGAATAAGACAAAATATCCCACAAAATAGATAGCTTAAAGAAAGGCTTTTCCGTATTGATTTCAATGAAAAAAACATAGTCAAAATGAAAACTTTCCTTATCTTAAGACAATGATTAAAACTCTTAATTCTCACACACTTACGACGGGTGTACAAAAAATTCGTTGCAATGCATTTTCAAACCATTGACTTAAAGCCTGATCATAGATTAAACGACCTTTCAAATGTGCAGAAGCGGGTTGGGCACCTTTTTCGGTCAATTTATGCGCTGAGCGAATCACTAAACGCCGCATCATAGCACGAGTAAATTCAGCATGAAATTGCAAACCCCATGCATTGTTTCCATAACGGAAAGCTTGTGTAGGATATGTATGACCTGTTGCCAAAAGCACTGCCTCTTTAGGTAAATCATAAATACCTTCATCATGAAAATGATAGACCATTTCTGGCCAATTCATCAACGCCTTTCCTTGTAGAGTGGCTTCTAAGGGATACCAGCCAACTTCAACAGTTCCGTCACTTCTTGTACCAACACGCCCCCCTAGATTTTGCGCTAACATTTGTGCTCCAAGACAAATACCCAAAAAAGGCTTATTCTCTTTTAGTGACAAAGAAATCCAATCAATTTCTTCAGTAATATATGCTTCCCTGTCATTCACACTCATCGGCCCGCCCAAAATAACAACACCAGCATAATGCTCCAATGTATAGGGAAGCTTTTGTCCTAAAATAGGACGATAAACATCAAGAACAAAACCGCTTTGTTGCAAAAATTTCCCCAAACGACCAGTATATGTAGATCGACGATGAATAACGACTGCAATTCTTGGTTTGCTCTTTCTCAGCTTTTTATCAAGACACCTTTGACTTAAAAACATTTTTTAACCACTCACTTTTACAATCAAGTAAAGTTTTATTTTTTAAGCACAATAGAATAATTTGAGCGAACAATATTCACTATAACCCTCTTTTTTTAAAATAAACGGAACTTCTCCTTTGGCAAAGGAGTCCCCTCTTCTTCTGTTTTAATCCCTGGATCATCAACATTTAAGTGAGTTCGACTAAAAGCTTTGACATTTCTTGTATCTTGTTTGTCTACCTGCATATTATGCAAAAAAGAATCCTCTACAGAAGATAATTCTTCAAGCCTCTTAACTTCAACACCAGAACTTTTCTCTATAATATCTTCTTTATTTTGTTTTTTTGGCACAATATTGGCAGCCTCTAATGTGAGAGGAGGCATACAGGGAGGCACTTTCCATTCAAAGCAACCTAGACGTCCACTTATTGGAGAAACCGGCAACCAAGAAGAAAAAATGGACCCATCACACATCCACACCGGATCACGTTCAGCACGAAGTGCCAAAGAAAGCCATTGACGCACTGCTCCCTGATTATTTCCCTGTGCCTCTTCAATATCTGCCAACAACAAATAAACACTTTCTCGCGGATGATACTGAAGTGCTTTTTTTGCCTCCTCCCTTGCGAGTGCTGTTTCACCAGCATCCAAAGCAGCCTTGGCAATAAGGAAAGCCGATTCAAATGTATCTTTATTATAAGAAGCAAGTGTCTTAGCCTTTTTTAATCGTCCAATGGCCCCTTCTTCTCTTTCAAGATAAAGCGCTCCCAAATCAGGATGAAGTTCTTTCTGCCAAGCTGTAATAATCATTTTATCAGCTTTACTCGTCTCATTTAATTTATAAAGAATATCAGCAGCAATAACTGTTATTGGAACAAAATCAGGTGCCAATTTATGTGCTTTCAAAATGGCGGTACGTGCTTCAGTAGGATGATTTTCGAACAGATGAAGCGCCTTCCCACTTAACAACAAAGCCTGTATATGCTGTCGCTCTTGAGTTGAACGGACAGAGCGCGGTAAAGTTTTTTGTGCTCGCTCAAAGACACCGAGTGCTTTGTCCCATTGCCCGCTCACGCTGAGTTGATCAAGTACTGCTTGATGAGCCCATAAAAGTGCTGGCGATAAAGCCAATGCTTCTTCTGCATATTGCTGCGCTGCTTCATAAGCTTTGCTCTTCATAGCTTCACGAAACAAACCGTACAGCCCAGCCAATTTTGTCGGTGTTTCTTTTCTCATCTCCTCATAAAGACCAATCGCGCGCAAAGAATTATTTTGCAAGGATAAGGTTTGAGCTTGTAAAAGCTTTACCAACGGCTCATGTTTATCTGCAAAATATTTTATAACTTGTGCCTCCATTTTTTGTGCCAAAATACCATCTCCAGCAAAAACTGCAAGAAGCCCCTGTGAAAGAGCTTCATAACCACGCTTTTGGTGACGTTTATAAAAGTAACTGGAAAGAGCACTAGGTACAGAAAAAAATACAGATAAAAGCCACCATAAAAACGCCAGCATTCCAAACAGTAAAATGAGCGCACTTAAAGCTGTTAGCAATGAAAAAGAAAACCGAAAGTGCAAAAATGTTATAACAAAAACACCATTGTGGTTAGCTACCCATCCGAAAGCAAGTCCGAGCACACATACAACAAAACTATAAATAAAAGCACGTATCATCTTAAGCCTATTTACATCTTTGTTGCTTTAAAAGGCCCTTGTTGCACAGACACCAACAACTGTTGAAGAAAATGATGAACAGTAACGTGTTTTTCAAGTTGATGAATAAAATCTACCGAAACATCTTTTGCATTTTGGGGCAACGTTTTCCATTCACTCAAAGCCTTTTCATAATCACCCGCCTGAATAGCAACTTCCATCCGTGCCGCAATCGCCCCTAATGTCATTCCTTCAACATTACCAATTGGCCGCGAGACAATGAGACCTTTTATCCATGCCAAAATCCGTCCCCCAAAACCAACATCTGATGCAACATCATTTTGCGTACCAACGATTGCATCTGCAACACGAGCAAAATCAGCTGAAAGTTGCGCTGAACTTGGAAGACCTATCATAGCTGTCTTTTGCAACAGATCAAGTCCCTCAATTGAAGGTGATAATTGCTGTAACAATTTTAATTCATTACTATAAGACCCACCACGTTCTACAGCGTTCTTGAGGGAACTAATTGCAATAAAGAGCGCAGTATTTATTTTATGTTCATCATTTTTAGCAGAAATCTCTTCCTGCATAATCTTCAACTGTTGCTTTAACACAACAAGATCATTTGCATTGCTTTGTCCAGCAGACAAAGCTGTTTCTATCTCTTTTGATACACCTGCTAAGGCTTGCGCAGATTCTTCAAGACCTCTTACTTTTTCCTCTAAAACTCCAAAAGCTTTTCTGTTTTCTTCTTGCGATGCTTCATCACTTCGCGTTGTTTCAACCTGTCGTGATGAAAAAGAGGAAAATTCTGTTTTCAACGCATCAATTTCTTCAAACACCCGCTCCAATTGCTCTCTTATTTCTTCTCCTTGACTTTTTGCGGTTTCCGCAATTTGTAAAGCTTTTTCTCCACCAACATGACTTTCCATGAAAGAAAAAGGAAGCAAGCCCACCCATTGAAACCCTATCAAAAAGCCTAAAGCAATGAGACCACCAAAAATTCCTGAAATAAACGAGAACAGCCAAGTCAAACCAGACCCGTGTTTACTTTGCATACTTTGTTTCTCTGTATCCGTTTCTACAGAGTTTTGTATGACTTGCTCTGAATCATAGCTCACAGCTTCATGTTCAATCACAGGCTTTTTACGGCGATCACCAGTATAATGCGGTTTAACTTTTGGTTTTGAAGAGTCTACCATTTCTATCACTTTTTGTGCATAATTTCTTTTAACGATAAAATAATAAAATGAAAAAAGTTTTAAAATTAAGCTTTTCTCAAATACCATAGCTCGTTTTACACTCTTTTTACAAAAAGTATAACCTTACCAAAATTTCTAACATTACACCTCTATCAGAAATATTTTTAATGATATAATTTAATAAAACTGTATTATTGAAAATAAATGAAAATAAAGAAGTCTTTTATACTGAAAGAGAGAGCTTGTTATTATATTCACGAAAAGTGTTAAACCACATTTTTTCATAGAAAAATAAACTCCAAAAGAAGATCCCCCAAGAGAAATTCTTTGCATCTTTGCCTGTCCGTGGTACGCACACAGGAAAGAATCTTCAACTTAAGGTTTTGTTTGAAATGCGCCTGTTGGGAATAGAAACAAGTTGTGATGAAACAGCAGCGGCTGTCGTGGAATACAATAATAAAGGAAACAGTAAAATTCTTTCCAATATTGTTTGGAGCCAAATTGATCATCATGCACCTTACGGCGGTGTTGTCCCTGAAATTGCCGCCCGTGCCCATGTTGAAATTCTCGATAGTTTAATTTTGAGAGCACTAACAAAAGCGAATACAAAATTAAAAGAGCTTGACGCCATTGCAGCCACAAATGGCCCAGGTTTGATAGGAGGACTTTTAGTCGGAGTTATGAGTGCAAAAGCTCTCTCTCTTGCCACCGGAAAACCTTTTATTGCCGTAAATCATCTAGAAGGACACGCTTTAACAGCCGTTCTAACGCATAATGTTGATTTTCCCTATTTATTGCTGTTGGTTTCAGGTGGTCATACACAAACAATCCTTGTTCACAGAATAGGTAACTACCAGCGTTTAGGAACTACTATTGATGACGCATTGGGAGAAGCTTTTGATAAAACAGCAAAACTTTTAGGTCTTCCTTATCCTGGAGGTCCAGCACTGGAAAAAGCAGCTTTATTGGGTGATAAAAATCGTATCCCTCTTCCACGACCTTTAAAAGGTGAAAAACGGTTAGATTTCTCTTTTTCTGGTCTCAAAACTGCCGTTCGACAAGCAGCAACAGCCATGGCTCCCCTTACAGAAAGCGATGTTGCCGATATTGCGGCAAGTTTTCAAGCAGCAGTTACCGATACAGTATATGATCGCGTTCATTTGGCTCTGCAACACTTTATCCACCAATATCCCTTCTCTCAATATCAAAAACGCCGTCCACCTGCTTTAGTTGTCGCAGGCGGAGTTGCTGCCAACCAAGCCATTCGATCCACATTGCAAGAACTCGCACATCAACACGGTTTTGAATTTATAGCTCCCCCTCTCTCCTTATGTACCGATAATGCTGCAATGATTGCTTTTGCCGGTGCACAAAAACTCGTACGAGGAGAAACAAGCCCCTTTGATATCGCCCCCCGCTCACGCTGGCCTCTGGACGAAAAAGCTGCTCCCTTAATTGGGATGGGACGCCGTGGAACAAAAGCATAAGAAAAATAGAGCAGTGCTTATATCCTCCACGAAAAACAATACGGAACACCATCATTTAACAACTGCTCGTTGCCGTATGGCTATTATCATTGTAGATTTTAAGCCTTTGAAACTAATTTACTTGCATCATTTTTTCAACTCAACACAATCATATTGACAAGCATATTGACAAGCCTTCCCAGACCAAAGTTAAAAAACACCCAAACTTTTTATATTTAACGCTTTACTTTAAGCCTATTCTTCAACCACACGCATATCTTTTCTGCTGGAAATGAGTGAAGATAAGACATTTTCATACATCATATGAAAACATAAAAAATATGGCTCATTTTTCTACCACAATTCGACAATTTTCAATCAAGAAAACACAAATCGATAATATGCACTCTTTATTCCATTTTAAAAATCATATTTGATGACGTTATACAGATGCTTATAAAAACGCACATGACTTATGAAATACAGAACAGTCTATGAAAAGGAGAAAGCATGGCTTATTGGCTTTTTAAATCTGAACCCCATAAATGGTCATGGGACATGCAAAAGCAAAAAGGTGCTGATGGTGAACAATGGGATGGTGTACGCAATTACCAAGCCCGTAACAATATGCGCGCTATGAAATATGGCGACAAAGGTTTTTTTTATCATTCAAATAAAGGATTAGAAATCGTAGGCATTGTAGAAGTCTGTGCTGAAGCACATCCTGACTCTACTACCTCTGATCCACGCTGGGAATGTGTGGATATCCGTGCACTTTGTGATATGCCAACACCAGTTTCATTAAAACAGATTAAAGCAAATACAAAACTGGAAAATATGGTGCTGGTCAATGCCAGCCGCTTATCAGTACAACCTGTAACAGAAGATGAATGGAAAGAAATCTGTTTGATGGGAAACCTTGAGATGAAAACGTTTTCAACCTAAAACGATAATTTTTGCTCGTTGGCTAATATGCAGCAAAAGATGTTCCATGTCACGACAAAAGAGCACGATATATCCTTCTGTCGGCCTATAATCTTCTCGCGCTAAATGCATAAAAATGGCACTCCCTTTTGCTATTTTTTGTTCTGTACTATTCCAATCCAACATAAAAACGATAGCATAAAGGCCATCTTCACACTTCACGATGCATCTTTTCAGCACTACGGCAGGAAGGAAGGCGTACTAAGCAATTATAATTGGCATCACCACTTGCATCATACCAATCATCTTGCACTCGAATACAACGAAAAGGCAAAATGGAACATAGGAAAGAACGACAAGAATTACTACGAAATTCGCTCAAACAAGGCATATGAACCAGAAGTACTGTGCTATCAATTTCACGCTTAAAAGCAGAAATACCAACTCGCCCTAGAGCGCAAAAAAAATAATTCTGACCAACGCGTAAAATATCCCGCGTGTCATCACCGGCTTGTTGGCGCATAACCATAGAAGCAATAAAAGTTTGTTTTTTTATAGCGTTTCTTTTGTAATTTTTCTTGCATAAAATCTCATTTTTCATGAAACTACCCTCCACCACTTGGTGCATCAACAGATTTTATAAGGAAAAAAATGAACCGCTACACCCTTTTAATCGTTGAAGAAAATGATGATCTGCGCCCCATTTTGGTAGAACAATTGCAAATGTATGAGGAGTTTGAAGTATTCCAGGCAAAAACGGCTGAAGTAGGTATAACAATAACCCAAGAGAAAAATGTTGATCTCGCTATTTTTGGTATTGAACTGTCTGATCTTGATGGACATAAAGCCATTAGGAAATTGCGCACTCAAGGCTTTCGCGCTCCCATTATCATGATCACAAATCATGATACAGATTGCGATACCATTTTAGATCTTGAAGCAGGCGCTAATGATTATGTAGCAAAACCCTTTCGCTTTGCAGTGTTATTGGCACGAATCCGCGCTCAATTACGTCAATATGAGCAAAATAACGATATAATCTCATATATTGGTCCCTATACTTTTAAACCAAGACAAAAACTTCTCATTGATCAACACAACAACAAAACACACCTCACAGAAAAAGAAACAGCAATTCTTAAATACCTCCATGACACCAATGACAAAATCGTGAGCCGTGAAACACTGTTAGAACAAGTTTGGGGTTATAACGAAAACATTGTCACCCATACCTTAGAAACTCATATTTATCGTTTACGACAAAAAATCGAAAAAGACCCCTCTAATGCACAAATTCTCATCACCGATCAAAATGGCTATCGCTTAAACCTTTAAAGCTTCTCGAACATTGACAACTTCAAAAACGCTTTTGATGCCTCAATTTTTCTCTAAAACAGAATAAAACAGAAATTAGACACAACACTTCGATTTATAATTATAATTTACCGTTCTGCTACTGGAATGAGAGCATCTAATAGAGTGAGTTTGTCTCATTGCAAATCCATCTTATAATGAACTAATGGAAACCTTTTGCTTGCACATCATAAGTAAGATAGGCGTGTATATAAAAAGCCATTTGAGACAAAATTTAATACATCTCTCAAAAACCGTTTTAATGCAAGAGAAGTCGCGACGTTCTGAGCTAGCAGAGAGAATGATAGCACCCACTTGCCCCTCTCGCATAAGTAAAAATGGCGGTACCCTATGGGTTTTGCGTTATATGCTTCACGGACACTGTCGTAAAATATCCCTTGGAGCAAAGTGAAAAGAGCTTTCGTAAGCTTGTGGAGATAACGCAGGAATAAAAATACGCCGCGATTGTCGACGCTGTACAAGTAAGCCTTGATAAGTACGTTTCTTTGCCTGACACATTAAGAGTCCGCCAAAATAAGGCAAAAAATGGCGTGTAAATGGCTCATAAAAAAATGAGAATAACCGCGAGACATAACCTGAAGAAGGCGTATAATGTACAATTTCTTGCACTGGTCCAGAGATAAAATTTGTTTTTTCAAACAAACGAACAATCTGTTGCCGACTATAAGGTTCGCCGTAACCAAAAGGTGTACAAGTATTGCGCGCCCAAAAGCCAAGGCGATTAGGAACAATAACAATCAAGCTGCCATTGGGAGCTAAAACACGCCATATTTCATTCAATGTTTCGTATGAATTTTCTGTATATTCAAGCGCATGTACCAGTAAAATACAATCAACTGAAGCATCAGAAAGCGGCAAATCTTCTTCAAAAACAAGTGCTGTAGCGACTTTCTCAGCACAAGGCCAAGGTGAAGCACCCTGTGCAGCAGGCATAAAAGCGAAACATTGTTGCGCACGTGTACGCAATACAGAAAGATAAGGAAGTGCATACCCCAAACCCATAACCCGTTTATCAGTAAGATCAGGCCACCATAAATTTAATTGGTCACACAGCGTTACCTGCACACACAGCCCAAGTGCCGAAGCGTAAAAATCTTTCAGTGTGATTATATCCAACTCAACATACCGTGTAGAAAAAAACTTCAAACATCACAAGGCTTCATATCCCACTTATATGGATTCCTGCCTTCTCTCCGCCATGACGGAAACCTTAATATTTTATACTTTAAACCCAAATAACAAAAAACGTATAGAATATTCTAGGATCACTTCATGACAAGCACTTTCACCATTCTTTTTATCCTTGAATTTCGCATCCTGAAAAAACTTCCAACGCATCCTTTTTGACATCAGTTAAAAGAAATACAAAGTGATTAATTAAAATGAAGCAGTCTTTCAAGATAGTTTTTTTCTTCTTCCAGAATATGCTCCTTACCAAGACGTTTGCGAATTTCTTCCAAAATTTGTCGCGCACGCATTTGATTACTTTCTTGTTGTATAGCCATACCCTCCTGCCCTTCTTGATCCGTTTTTGGAGAAAGTGAGCGTCCCAGCGGATCTTCAGGACTAGAAACAGCATTTTGATTTTCTCCGGCTTCTTTAAGTACTTCACGCATTTTTTCTAAAATATTTTGCGCACCTTGCCGCAAAGATTCTAAAGCATCTGACTGATTTTGTATGGATATTTTATTATTTCCGTGTTCAAGAGCATTTTCTGCAGAGTTCATTTTTTCTTCTGCCCTTTTGAATGCACCATTTGGTTTAAACCCTTGCGCTAATAATTCTTTTTCTAACATTGATAATTCAGACTGCAACTCAGCTTGACGTTTTTTTAAAGATTTTCTTTGCTTTTCCGGTATAGTTTCTCCACGCTGTTGGTCCATTTCTAATTGATGTGTTTCATTGAGAATTTCTTGCTGACGATGCATCAAATCTCCAAGATGATCCATTTTTTCTTTCATTTGTGCAGATTTACTCTGACTCTTCTCCTCACCTTGATTACCTTTTTGCACTTGCAAATGATCAAGAGTCTGTTCAACTTCAGCCAACAGCTGTTCGGCTGCTAATGAAGAGCCCACCTTGGCCATTTCTTCAATTAAATCGAGCTTTTTTTGTAATGAATCTTCTGAAAGATTTGGACGGCTAAAATTGCCTTTGTTAGGGCTGCTCTTGTCTTGTGCATTTTCAGCCAAAGTGTGAATATAATCATCCATAGCTTGACGTAAATCTGCCATAAGGCGTTCAATTTCTGTAGCTGGAGCACCATAACGAAGTACATCACGTAAAGCAGCTTGTGCTTGTTTTAAATTTTTCTGAACAGATTCGAACTGATTGCCTTCAATACCCAAAGCTATCTGCCATAAATAATCGACCACACTGCGCAAATCATCCTCTGTTTCTGCCATAGAAAGCCTTGTCCAGGCACTCTGTAAAACAAGAAAATGTGTGATATTTTTAAGCCCCTCTTCTGGGCGCACAAACAAAGCAGAAAGCATATCAAGTACATGCTCTTTTGCGCAAGCATTAAGAACCAGCAAACGACGCAATTCAATCACTGCGCGCGCAACAGGATTAGAAAAAACACGCTGTGGTAATGTCATAACAAAAGTTTTGCTACGACCTTGCTGCCCCGCACCATCTTCTGCCACCAAAGTTATTTTAACTTCTGAACCAGCCCATGGATGCGTCGCTACATCTTGTACCGTCCTCATTTTACCCTTTCCACCACGTGGAAGAAGAAGTTTTATTTCAGGTGCCTTATAAAGAGAGGAAGTATTTTTGTGCTGATTTAAAAAAGGCTCTATTGCAACAAAAGCTTTTGTCACACCATAATCATCATCCAGCTCATACTGAAGTTCTAATGAACCAGTCAAAATCCGCCCCGGTTTTTCTAGCCAACGAATTGTTGGAGGTTGATCTTTAATCACCTGCAAATGCCACTGTTGTTGCTTGTGGCGTGATGAGACAAACAAAACTATTGAATGTTTTAAATGTGTTTCAAAATGAACAACTGAATCATCCAAAGCCACCTTTTCATTTTTCTTTGAAAACAAAACTTCGCGCGCATCTTTTTCAAATTTTGCTTCCACCGTAACACCAGCACCATTGAAAATACGTACAACGACGTTACTCCCTTCAGGAACTGCAAGCTGTGTTTTTTCATCTTTTGTTAAATAAATAGGCGCAACACCGGTATAAGCAGGAGGTGTTACCCAAGCATCAATCCGCATGGATGTTTCATCAACAAGAGGGCGGAAATCGAACGCATCTGCCAAACGCCCCCCACATGAGCCAAAAGAAAAACTAAAGGCACACACACAAAGGAGAATACATAAAGTCCTCAGTGCTAGAGGATCACGAGCTGCACTATTAGGATAGATAAATCCGGTTTTTAAATGATATAATTGCTTCGCCATACGGCGTTGATGTTCACGCCAAACAATAGCACTAAAATCTTCACTATTTTCGGAACATAAATGATCCGTCTGAACGCTTAAAGGCTGATTTTTAAGACCGTTTTCTTTTTCAAGACGCTGATTAATTTCCCTCGTTGTAGGAAACCGAAAATGAATAAGAAAAAACAAACTCCCCACAGCAAAAAAAAGCATAAACCCAAGTAAGAGTAAATGTAGCCAATAATCTAGAATACCAAAAATACCAAACCAACTAAGCGAACAAAAGAGACTAAGAATTAAGAAAAACGGCAACAATTGTACCCATATCCGCTCAAATGAGAGGATAAACCACATTAAAATGCGCACATACAAAAGCTTTATTCTTGCAAAACTTCTAATGTTTTCATTTTTCATAGACAAAAATTTGTCCCCTTTTACAGTGGCGAATTATGATTATAAAACCCATACAAAACTATTTCCAGAAAATAAATTGTTTCATCAAAGTTTAGTAAAAATAAGACCACAAACACTTAACAACACTCGAGCCAATCTGGAATATGGTCACAGCCTATCAATTGCGCATAATCAAGACGCGGACGAATAATCGCGTAACGCGTATCTTGAACAAGAACTTCTGGCACCAAAAGCCGACTATTATAGGTACTCGCCATCACCGCACCATAAGCGCCCACTCCCGTAAATGCCAAAAGATCACCTGGTGCCAAGATAGGAACACAACGATCTAATGCCAAATAATCTCCGGTTTCACAAACTGAACCAACAATATCTGCCCGAATAAGCGGCACATCATTTGGTGCTTGTTTCACAAGCACTACATTCTGCCAAGCATCATAAAGCGTTGGACGTATAAAATCATTCATTGCCGCATCAACAATAACGAAATTTCGCCCTTTCCCTCTTTTTAAATAGAGAACAGAAGTCACCAACACACCAGCTTCGCCAACAATGCTACGTCCCGGCTCCACGATAATATTGATCCCTAAAGGTGCAATATGCTTCTTTACAAGCGCTGCGTAATCAAAAAGAGAAGGTATGTTATGCTGTTCATTACCGTATGCAATACCAAGCCCACCACCAATATCTATATGCGTTATCGCATAACCATCGCTCCACAATTGACGCACAAAATCTGTTATAATAAGAAATGCTTCCTCAAATGGTTTTAAATCACAAATCTGACTGCCAATATGCATGTCGACACCACAAACATGTAATCCAAGTAAAGAATCCGCTTTTTTATAGGCTTCTCTTGCCAACAACAGCGGAATACCGAATTTATTCTCAGATTTTCCCGTTGTAATTTTCTCATGAGTCTTTGCATCAACATCTGGATTAATGCGTAGTGAAATCCGTGCTGTTTTTGAAAGTGCAACAGCACGAGCTGACAATTGTTCGAGTTCCGGCTCTGATTCAACATTAAAGCAGTAAATATCCTGAGAAAGGGCAAAATCTATCTCTTGCACTGTTTTACCAACACCAGAATAAACAATACGCTTCGCAGGAATCCCAGCAGCAAGAGCACGCCGCAACTCACCTTCTGAAACAACATCAGCTCCCGATCCATTCAAGCTAAGAAGCCGTAAAACAGCTTGATTAGAATTGGCTTTAACCGCATAAGCAATCAAACTGGGCATCTCTTGAAATGCCCTTTGATACTCTTGAAAACGCTCCACCAACGCATTAGCAGAATAACAATAAAAAGGTGTTCCAACATCCTGAGCAAGAGCAGAAAGCGAAAGCCCTTCAGCATGAAGTATGCCTTGATGATAAGTGAAAAAATGCATATTCTCCCCTTACTGTATCAAACGATCAAGCACAAAAGGTTTATCTTCTTCACTTTTAGTAGAAGGTGCTCCTCGCACAGGCTTTTCCATAGTTGAATAAGGCACCTCTAATGGCCCTTTACGACCGCACCCAACAATAACAACACACCCCAAAAGGACAATTGTTAAATTCTTTAAAATGATTTTCATACGCCCTTTTTTCTCCTATCAATACTTCTTTTTATTATTTTTTGGATTTACAATCCAACCATTCAGACAGTTACAAGGCGTTTTTTCCAATAGGCAATTGACAAAATATTTCTGAAGGCGCTGTTCCATTAAAACTTTTACGGCTTTTAACTGATTTTTCAACCGAAAAAAAATCAAAAAACGCCACATGAATATCTGGATATATCGCTTGAAGTTCAACCAATGGCAAATCATTCAAAGCACATTGTTTCGTTTCTGCCAATGCTATACCACACCTCATAATATGGTGTGCTTCACGAAAAGGAAGCCCTAACTCACGCACAAATCAATCGACAAAATTCGTCGTTGTTGCATAAGTTGCGGTTACATAACCAGAATCAGCTGCTTGTTTCACAGCTCCTTTATTAACTTTAAGATCACCCATAATCCCTGTCATTACTTCCAGCGCTAACTCTAGACACAAAGCCCCATCAAACCAAACATTCTTTATCTTCCTGCATATCTTTTGAATGAGCAAGTGGCAATTCTTTCACACTGTTAACAATCCAATCGCATCCCCATTCAGCTACCCACTTTTTACACGCACAAATTTCGCAACATCAAGATTTCTCTTTTGTGGCATAATGGATAAACCGTTTGAAAAAGCGTCAGATAAACGAATAAAATGAAATTATTCACTCAAACCAAAGGACAATTTCTTCTGCTAAACGCGAAAGATGCGTTGCACAACGAGCACCAACGCTTAAAAACTCCAACGCAAAATCACGATCAAAAACATTATCAATTGAATTACATACTGGTTCTTGAAAATCTAACGCTTTTGCCGTCATAAAACGATCAATCAGAAAGCTTGTACTTACAAAGCCGTAGCCCACAAGAGCGATTCATTCATTCGCTTAACTACATCGCATATTCGTGATAAACTTCGATCAAACATTTCAGCATAAGCCATCATATAAGATAAAATGTTACAGGCTGTGCCGATTGTAAATACATAAAACCTAGCATAAAGATACCGATATGCTGTTCTGCTCGAACAAGCAATTGCCCTATTAATCTTTTTAAAGCTTGCTGCTATTCTCTGCGACGCCTCACATACCTACAGACGTAAATCAACAGCAACTTGATCATTGCGTAAAGGCGCCGTCTATACAAATACCCTGCTACAGAACCAATCAACTCTCTCAACTGTGATTCAATATTCATATGAATATCTTCAAGCATTCGGGAAAAAACGAATCTACCGCCCTCAATTTCTTGACGAATAAGCTCTAAACCATGAACAATTTTTTCATAATCTGATTGTGAAATAATCCCCGTTTGCACCAAAATAGCAGCATGAGCAAGTGAACCTTCAATATGTTGCCGATAAATTTTTTGACCAAAATCAATCGCAGCATTAATTTTTTCTATAATTGCCGCAGGCCCTGCTATAAAATAGTCACCCCATATTGGTTATTTAACTTCTTACCTGTCATACTCTGAAAACACCCATAAAAAGGATAAAAACCATGATTCCTCAAACTCAAAAAAAGAAGAACAAAAAGAAGCTCTTCATCGCATCATTTTTTGTTATCGTGATCTTAGCCGCTATCAGTTTATACGCAATAAAAAGCCCTCATGACAAGATAATGTCCTCTTTCACCATTTCCGGAAAAAATGCCGAAAAAACGCAAGAAGAAAAAATAACAGCAATCAGAAAAGCAGCAAAAGGCTTTTTTACCCACATGCGGTTTGCTGATACACTCTCAGATATGAATCAACTTTCTTTCAAAGATATTCAAAAAAAAGATCACAAACTCGCTGAATTTACCGGAAAACCGCTGTTGATCAATCTATGGGCTATTTGGTGTGCCCCCTGCCGCACGGAAATTCCCGAACTAGCGCAATTAAAACGTGAGATGGGTGGAGAAAATTTTGATGTCATAGCTATTAATATAGACAAAACAGCCTCTTCTGAAAAAATTCAGAAATTTTTACAAGATGTTCACGCTGATAATTTACTCTATTATCGCGATGAAACAATGGATATTTTCAACAACGTTAGAAAACAAGGGCTTGCTTTAGGGTTACCCGTCACACTTCTTATCAATAAAGAGGGGTACCTTATTGCTTCATTCAATGGTGCAGCTCCATGGGCCAATGATGATGCAAAAGCGCTTATAAAAGCTGTTATAAAAGAAGCACAATAACCTAATAACCGCGCCTTTTTAAACGTTGTATAACGAGATCTAGTGCTGACAAAAAAGCAGAACGATCTTTGCGAGACAAAGGACGAGGTCCTCCTGTTATATGCCCTTGTCCTCGTAAATCTTCCATCAAATTGCGCATAGCTAACGCTTGACCGATTGAACTTGCATCAAAAACACGCCCCACTGGCGAAAGACAAACGCCTCCAGCCCGCACAACGCGTGCTGCTAAAGGGATATCACTAGTAACAACAACACTAGCTTCATGTACATGTTCTACAATCCAATCATCCGCACAATCAAGTCCGCCAGAAACGACCACTCTTTCAATGAGTGTTTCATCTGGAAGAGAGAAAAAACGATTTGCTACAACAAAGGTTTTTAACTGATAACGATTCATAACACGATAAATTTCTGCTTTTACAGGACAAGCATCTGCATCAATCAACAAAGTGATGGCAGGTTTTGCTCGTGTATTCGTTACTTGGCTTTCACACAATAATAGGTTCTTTCATTCATCTGAAAATCGTAAATGCTTGCGATAAAACATTATTGCTGCGTTTATTTCACCTCCCAAAATAAAAATTGCGCTCAACATGTAAAGAAAAATAATCGCAACCATAATAGATGCTAACCCCGCATAAGTAGAAATATAATCAAACATCGTTAAATATTGCGCAAAAGCAATAGAAGCCATAAACCACACTGACATCGTTACTACGATTCCTGGTAAAATATCTACCAATTTCCGCCGCTCTGCTGGTAACCATTTATGAACGATCAAAAGACTTACAAAGAGAACAACTGCTGCAATTATGTAACGCCATAAACGAATTATACCAATATATTCGGTAATAAAAAAAGAATGATTTTGCATAATTTTGATCAGTAAAGGTGCCAAAATCAATAAAAAGCTGATCACAACAAGACCAACGGTACCAAGAATTACAAAAAACAAACTTTGAAAACGACAAAACAACAAACTACGTCGATCAACAACGCGATAAGCTTTATTTAAAGCTGTACGCAAAGCCTCTATCCCATTAGAAGCAAAATAGGCTGCTCCAATGACAGAAAGTGTTAACACACCCCTTCGCTGAATAGTTAAAACATTGATAATTTCCTGAAATAAAGGCTCTGCAATGACATCTGGCAACAACTGTACAAGCGCTTTTATTTTTTGCGGCGTGTAAGTAAAAGCACCGATAAAACTGGCAAGAGATGTCCCAAAAATAACGAAAGGGAAAAATGCTAAAAGCCCAGAAAGAGCGATATGACTGGCAAAAGCACTACCATTACCACGCCAATAATGGCTTACTGCATCAACAAGAATACGATAGCTATACCAAAAGATATTTCTTAACAAATCTTAATACTTTCTGGTAACACTCTTTCTAACTTATTCAAGCTCTATAAAAATCATTAAAATCTAAAAACGAACCTCTACCAATTATAAAGTACAATGATCAATATGGTCAAGCCTCACTTCGTAGCAAAACCGCAAAGAACACCTACCAAAGACGATAAAATCTATCCATATCAACCCATTCATATAGTCGGCAAAACAGGTAGGCGTCTACAAAAACCTACCCAAAGCAACCTGTGATATTACAAATTGGATACATACCAAATAACTTTTTAAAACTTCAGAATATGCCAAATGCCGCGAAAGAGCAATCTAAGTATAAACGCAGTGCGTGAGATTGCCTAGAAATAATCCTTAACATAAGCACAAAAAAGCAACGCGTTATATAAAGATCCACAACCCCTTAATTCGGGAGCCCTTCTTCTAAATCTCGTGATCTCCTTATGCATCACATGCCACAGATAATAATCTTGCACACATAAAACCTTTTAAACTTTAGTCATCTGTACCCGATCAATCACTTATCTTCTTTACGGCAATTCGCAACTTAAAGGAATATAGATTTCTAGAAAAAACTTTGTTTCTATCCCCTCTCTTTAGAAACATTATGACGTCCAAAATCAGGAACATCAATTTCCTGTCCCGCAGCAATAATACTACGACGCACAGCACGCGTACGCGTAAAAAAGTTAAAAAGTGTTTCGCCATCTCCCAAACGAATTGCCCGTTCTAGAGAAGCAAGCCCTTCATTAAAACGGCTCAACATTTCTAAAATAGCATCCTTATTATGCAAACAAATATCTCGCCACATAACAGGATCAGAAGATGCTAAACGCGTAAAATCACGAAAACCCGACGCAGAATAAGCAATCACTTCTGAATTCGTCACTTTTTCTAAATCACTCGCTGTCCCAACAGTATTATAAGCAATCAAATGCGGCAAATGCGAAACAATCGCCAAAACAAGATCATGATGTTTAGGAGTCATCTTCTCGACACGCGCACCACAAGCCTCCCAAAACGCTGTCAATTGTGTGACAGCTACAGCATCACTTTCAGCAAAAGGAGTTAAAATACACCAGCGATTCATAAATAAATCAGCAAAACCAGCATCCGGTCCTGAATATTCAGTTCCCGCAATCGGATGGCCAGGAATAAAATGAACTGTTTTGGGTAATAAAGGCGCCATTTCCTCAATAACCAAGGCTTTTGTAGAGCCAACATCAGTTATAATCGCTCCCGCCTTTAAATGATTACGAATAGTTTTTACCACCTCTGCACTCGCTCCAACAGGAACAGAGACAATCACTAAATCTGCCCCTTCAACAGCTTCTGCATTATCGGTTGTATAAAAATCCCCAAGTTCCAACTCACGCGCCCTTTTCAAAGTTTCTTGCCGTCGTGTTGCAATAGAAATTTGAACTGCAAGATTTTTCTTTTTAATCACTTTTGCTAAAGAAGAACCAATAAGACCGATTCCAATGAGTGCTATTTTTTCAAACTGAATATGGAGCATCTTTCACCTTTAAAAACTCTTTGAAAAAGGTAACAAAACCACGATTTTTCTCTCTATTTGTTCAAGATTTATGTACCAAACATTTAAAAAACCACAACCGATAAAAGAACAAATAAAACCACACGCAGCCCAATAATCTTCTGCGCAAACCACTAACAGATCATTTTTACCTAGAAAATGCACAAAAAATAAGTAATAGAAAACGTAACATCAAACCCTAAAATCTGACAATTCATTGCTTACAAGCATGCATTACTAAACAGATACTAATCTTCGTATAGTGCTTGAGTTACATTGTACCAAACTCTCTGATAACAACAGTCAATATAATTTTCTAATGTTGAAAATTCCGTTAAACAAATCGTGCAAAAAGATGCCGTAATTCTAAAAGTATGTTTTCTTCCCTCAACGCCATAAATCAAGCCAATGAGGCAAACGCGTTCTCCCACAAAGAAAATTCTGTGAGTAACTTAATATCCTTATTATGAAACAAATTCATAGATAAAAATAATATTTATCTTTCATCAAAGGCATAAAAACAAAAAGTTTTCTCTCCATAAGCCTCTGATTATCACCATAACAGATTACAAGAATGATAAATGCAAATTATGTCATATCCACTTTTGAAAACCGCTATCTTTAGCTTTCAAAAAACAAATAAATCTTATGAGAAAAAACTTATTTCATAAAAGGTTTTCAAATAAACCACCAAAAACACAACTGAATATTTTAACCAGCCATTTTGCGCCGCGCAGCAATTGTAAGCCCTAGCAAAACTTGACGAATGATAGCTTCACCCAAAAGTGGATTCTTACGGCTATCTAAAACAGCGCTTTGAATTCTCTCCATTGCGTAGGAAATATGCTCTAATTTCCAATATCTTAAAGCCTGTTCAACTATTTTTTTCCGTTGAAAAAAAATCGGTGGTCGCGCTTGAGAAACCACTGTAAAAGGCGCTTTCCCTTCAACCTCCACTTGATAACGCAAAAGCTGTAATTGCTGGAAATGCCTTTGTGCCGTACTCAAAATAAAAAAAAGCGCACCATGCAGTGTTGCATGTCGACTAAAATGAGCTTCAAAACTTGATACATCACCCAATAGAAGAGCATCAATCACTTCATCTAAAGAAAGAGCACTCACATTGCTTACAATAGCTTTCACATCTTCAAGAGTAATATGGACATTTGAAGCAAAAAGACAAAGCTTCTCCAATTCACTGCGTGAAACAAGACGATCCCCTCCCAAACTTTCATGCAACCACTTACGCGCATTCAAAGAAAGGGTTTTCTTAAAATGCCCTAAAATCTCATCAATCAAGCCATCAAGAGAACGAGCATCATCCGCAAAACAGGGAAGAGCCATCGCGTTTGATGCCGTTTCAACAACATTGCGTAAACCCGTTCCTTTTTTCAAATCCCCTGCTTCAATAAGAATAAAACACGCTTCTGGGGGTTCCTCAATTACAAGCTTTAAAGCTGTCAGAAAACCTTTTTGGTTAGCACCATGAGAAACCCATATCAAACGATCTCCCCCAAAAAGCGATAAAGTACGCGCTTCATTTCCTAAACGAGCAGGATCTTTATCAATCTCAGTAGCATCCAAACGAATCGTTGAAAATGGATCCTCTACCGCAACTTGTGTAAGCTTAGCAAAACGCTGCGCACGTTCACAAACAAGACCGCGATCTGGTCCGTAAATGAGAACGATAGGAAAAGAACGTGAAAGACGCGTTAGAAAAGTGTCAACTTCATGCGCTTTTTTCTGAGCCAAAATATTAATCCATTAACAGTTCATCATCATCAAGGGCTTCCCCGCGAACTTTCTGAAACATACCAATTAAATCATTTACATTTAAACCCTTACGTTCTTCTTGACACACATCAAAAATCACTTTTCCACCATGCAACATCAATGTCCGATCTCCATGATCAAGAGCCTGACGCATAGAATGCGTTACCATAATAGTTGTCAATTTTTTCTCTTCAACGATTTTTTCGGTTAACCGCATCACAAAATCAGCCATTCCTGGATCTAATGCTGAGGTATGTTCATCAAGCAATAAAACATCCGCATGCGCTAAAGTAGCCATCACAAGACAAACTGCTTGACGTTGTCCACCTGATAAACTGTCCATAGGATTATGGATATACGCTTCAAGACCAATACCTAATTGAGCAATTTCATCTCGGAAAAATTGCCGTTTTTCATGATTTAAGGCTGAACGCAAACCGCGGCGACTCCCCCGAAGAGCAGCAAGAGCCAAATTTTCTTCAATTGTTAAAGAACCACAACTTCCTATTAATGAATCTTGAAAAACACAAGCAACCCCCCCAGCTCTCTCACTTACAGATTGCCTAGAAACATTTTGTCCATTGATCACCACTTTTCCTTCCGTAGGAAGAGTTGCACCTGCTAAAACACTAAGCAAAGTTGATTTACCAGCACCATTTGAACCAATAACCGTAACAAAACTGCCCCGATCAATCTTGAGGTTAATATCAATTAATGCCTGTTTTTCCAAAGGCGTCTTCGGTTTAAACGTAACCCCAACATGAGAAAACTCAATCATGTTTATGCCTCCCCCAATAGCGTGGTATAACAAGGGCTGAAACAACTAAAAGCGCAGTGATCAATTGAAGATCTGTCGACGTATCAATACCAATCCCGTTTGCCTCAAACGCAAATTGCACTGCTACACGATAAAGTACAGACCCCACAATACAGCTAACAATAATCCAAAAAATATTGCGCGTACGAAAAAGAGTCTCCCCAATAATAACCGCCGCTAAACCAAAAACAATTGTACCAGCTCCACCGGTAATATCGGTAGCAATCGCAGTTTGAATATAAAGAGAACCACCAAGCGCAACACAAGCATTTGAAAGCCCCATGCCAAAATAAATCAACGCTGACGTATGAACCCCTTGCGCCGTAGCCATCCGTGGATTAGCACCCATCGCTCTCATAGCAAGACCGATTTCACTTTCCAAAAAGCGCCAAACCAAAAATGCCACAACCAGCAATACAGCACCAACAAAAAGAGGACGCACAAAAATATCAGGCAAGCCAAACAAATCATACAAGGGTGTTAAAGCAGTATCAGAAAGTGCCAAATTAACATTAGAGCCTCCCATAATCCCCATAATACGAAGATTAATCGTATAAAGTGCTGACATTGTTAAAATGGAAGCCAAAAGATTTAAAATACCAAAATGTAAATTCAGCAAAGCTGTTAATAAACCTGCCACCATACCCGCGCAAAAAGCACATGCCATAGCAATCCATGCGTTGAAACCTAAAAGAATCAAAACACCACAAACACATGATCCAAGAAGAAACGAACCATCGACAGTTAAATCAGGAAAATCTAAAACGCGAAACGAAAGATAAACTCCAAGTGCAACAAATGCATAAACAAGGCCTAACTCTATAGCACCAGAAAACGCAAATATACTCATCCAAAGACCACTCCATGAAAATTTAACATACTTTTACTGTGTCAACGTCATATGAATGGAAACCTATTGAAGAATTTTTGTTGCGCGTTTAATAACTGTCTGAGGTATAACAATACCAGCTTTTTTGGCTGCTTTCATATCAATTCGGAGGTCATTATTAGCTGCATGCACAACATCAATATCTCCAGGCTTTTCACCCTCCAGAATACGCACAACCAATTTCCCAGCCTCAACCCCCACATCGTAGAAATTTACGCCCTGAGTCATAAAAGGACCACGTCCAATAGAGTTAGAATCGACAGTAAATAAAGGAATGTTTGTTTCCTGTGCAACTTTTGATGCTCCCTCTAAAACAGAAAGAACCGTATTATCAGCGGGAATAAAAATAAGATCCACCTTACCAACCAAAGCGCGTGTCGCCGCCTGAACATCAGAAGGTTTAGACGCCGATGAAGGAATGACTTCTATTCTCACTTTGTTCGCTGCATCTTTTAACACCTTAAGTGTTGAAACAGAATTGGCTTCAGAAGCGTTATAAAGATAACCAAGTTTTTTCAAATCTGGTTTCACTTCTTGCAAAAGCTTGAGGCTTTCTACAACATTTATACGGTCAGAAGCTCCAGTCACATTGCCACCAGGCTTGGTAAGCGAAGACACGATTTTCGCTCCCATAGGATCAGAAATCGCAGCAAAGACAATAGGAATTGTTTTCGTTGCTGCGAACATTGTCTGTGCTGAAGGCGTACTAATTGCAACAATCACATCAGGTTTATCACCAACAAATTTACGTGCAATTTGGGTTGCTGTAGAAATATTGCCCTGCGCTGATAAAAAAGTGAGTTCGAAATTTTCACCTTGCTTATAACCATTTTCTGCGAGCGCATCTTCCACACCTTTACGAACTGCATCTGCAGCAGGATGTACCATAATTTGTGTAAGTGCAACTTTAACATGTTTAACGTGATCACTCGCCTTTGCAAAACTACTGATGATAAAAACAGCTGCAACTGCAATCCATAATACATTTACTCTTCTCAACATCTTACTCCGCCCCTTTTTGCAACAATCAATTAAAGGAAGTAATTTATTACTGAAGAATCTTCCAAAATCAATCCTTATTTCTCTTTTTGAAACATGAGTCAATAAATCAAACAGAAATGTTATTTTTTTGTTGCAATTCGCAAAAGCCTACGCCATACAAGCAGCATCTGAAGCAAAATATGTTTCGAATCGGTGAGCGGGTGTAGCTCAGGGGTAGAGCACAACCTTGCCAAGGTTGGGGTCGTGGGTTCGAATCCCATCGCCCGCTCCATAGTTTGCATATTAGTCTACTTTCTCTTTAATGGCTGTAGCTTGACTGTAGCCTGACTGTATGTAGCTTGACGGCAGGTTTTGTATATTTTGCCACTAGGTTTTGTACCAATTTAT